>NZ_JAGHZN010000033.1:0-55000 GCF_017746735.1 Roseofilum sp. Guam
CTCAAGCATCTGTATCCTGTTTTTGAGATGGATGACGAGTTCGATTCTATTGCCTCATTTTAGCTGTGTCAAGGCACTAGATGCAGGAATTGTGCAACAACCTCAAAATCCGGGTATCGAGATTGAGAAGTCAACCAACGGCGTAGATGCTGATACTCCAGAGGAGGCGGTAGAAATTACTGCTGGTGAGGCGGTGACTTGGACTTATGAAGTGACGAATACGGGTGATGTGTCCTTCGATGAGAGTGAAGTTGTTGTCACTGATGACCAAGAAGGCGCAATTACCAATATTGTTGACCAAGGAGATGGAGATAATATCTTGGCTCCTGGTGAGACCTGGATTTACGAACAGACGGGAGTTGCTCAACAACTAACTGGGTCAGGAGGAGCTGCTTATACCTTTGATTTCGGTGGCTCTAGTGGCTTAGATGGCCCAAATGGTAATGTTCGCACGTTTAATTCTGGTGCTCTCTCTGTTAACGCTAGTGCATTCAGCCGCGATCAGAATGGCAATTGGGATGAAGTCTTTTTGGGTAGTTTCTCTAGTGGTCTGGGAGTCACGGATAACTCAGAAGGTAATGGAGGCAATGGAACGCATCGGGTTGACAATGTAAGTGAAAAGAACTACATCCTATTTGAGTTCTCGGAAGAGGTTGTGGTCGATCGCGCTTTCATGAATTCTGTAATCAACGATAGTGATATCACTTATTGGGTGGGAACTCAGGATAATGCGTTCAATAATCACAATGTCCTCAGTGATAACTTCTTGAGCAATCTGGCATTTACAGAAGATAATTACACCAATAGTTCAAGTTCACGGTGGGCAGATATTAATGCTGGTGAGGTAAGTGGCAATGTTCTGGTTATTGCTGCTGCCACCTCTGACCCAACTCCGGAAGATCGCTTTAAGCTCGACAAGCTTGATGTGCAGACCGTAGGGGAGAGTGGCATTTACCAGAATATTGGTACTGTTGTTGCTGATGGTGTGGAAGATTCCGATCCGAGCCACTATGTTAATGGTGAGCCTGAACCTCAAAATCCGGGTATCAAGATTGAGAAGTCTACCAATGGAGTTGATGCTGACACTCTAGCCGAATCGGTTGAAATTGCTGCTGGTGAGACGGTAACTTGGACTTATGAAGTGACGAATACGGGTGATGTCTCTTTTGATAAAGCTGAGATTGAGGTAACTGATGACCAAGAAGGTACCATTAGCAATATCTCTGATCAAGGAGATGGAGATATCTCGCTTTTGAATAGCAGTATCTTGAACAGCTTCACCAAGGAAAATAACTATGGTGGTTCCTCTCATCGCTGGGCTGACATTAATGCTAATCAGTTAACGGGTAACACCTTGGTGATTGCTGCCCATAACGATCAAAGTGACGATTCCTTCAAGTTGGAAAAACTGGATATTTCTGTACCTGGTGACACAACGGTTGGTAATTATGTCAATATCGGGACGGTAACTGCGGGTTCTGTTAGCGATCAAGACCAGAGTAGTTACACCAATCCGGCTAGTACTGAACCTGAACCTCAACCTGAGCCTGAACCGAGTCAACATTCCTTGCTGTTCAGTCTCAAGCATCACGACACCCTAGATGGAATTAGTGTTGATTCAGCGGACATTATTGAATATAACCCAGGTGACCAGAGCTTCAGTAAATTCTTTGATGGTTCGGATGTGGGACTTTGGTATTCTACGATTGATGCTTTTGAGGCGATCAGCGATAATGAAATTCTACTATCCTTCGAGTCTGCTCAATATATCGATGGCATCTATGTAGACGATTCGGACCTCGTTAAATTCACAGCTTCATCCCTTGGAAACCACACCAGCGGTTCTTTCTCGTTATACTTCGATGGTTCAGATGTTGGCTTAACTGAACATGGCGAAGATATTGATGGTTTGAGTGTTGACCCAGTTACAGGGGATCTTCTCATTTCCACCAAGGGAAATGTTCATGTATCAGGAATTGACCGTAACGATGAAGATATCCTGCGTTTCAATCCTCATAGCTTAGGTTGGCACACCCGTGGAACTTGGTCGGTTGAATTTGATGGCAGTGATGTAGGGCTTAATAGCCATGATGAAGACCTGGATGCGATCGCCATTAAGCAAGAGCAATTGCTTCTGTCTACCAAAGGGAACTTCCATGTATCGGGTGCATCAGGTACGAATGAGGATATATTTGGCTTTAATCCGAATAGCCTTGGAATTCAAACCTCCGGTACATTTGAACCGTTCTTCAATGAGTTGAATGGCAATAATATCTCTGGTGTTGATCTCCTTGCATAGACTGTTTAGACCCTGACTCGAGCCAATTGAGCGGTTATGTAGCAGTGAATCAGTGGGTTAGGACAGTTAGGCTAGTGTTTAAGGCAATAGGCACGAATAGCAACACAAAATGTCCTAATCCCTCCTTTCACTGCTAGAAGCCATTTGAGGTCTTTTGCATGATAGGAAAATACAAGGAGCAGTCTATTCCAAAGCCAATGACCTAGTCAATCATGAAGCTTCCTTGTCACCCCTTAAGCTTTCCTATTATCTAGCGCAAAGCACTTGAGGTTCCCTGTTGCAGGGTTTCGAGGGAGATTTGGGCAAAATATTGGCGGCGAAACTGTTCTTCTTGCACAGCAGAGAGAAAGGTATAGATGAGGCTAACATCAGAGAACTTAGTTCTAGAATTGTAGCTCATATTTAAGCATTGTTCTTGTCGAGTAATACTAAACCCAATCTGAGATAAAGCATTTAATCCCAACTGCAAAGCTCTTTCCGTTACTTGAAGCCGATCTTGCAGAAAATTGAGAGATATGGACTCTTGAGTCCGACTTAAATATTTGGCAATACCGACTAACTTTTTCCAGACTTCAAGGGGGTTATGGGGCGTAAAAGAGTCATAGGCGATCGCGACCGGTTTTTGCTGTTGATTGGCTTGCTCTAACCATCCCTCAATTTCTTGCCAACTGACTGGATTTTCAGTAATTACCCAAGGATCAGACTCAGTAATCTTTTCCGGTTCATCAAGTTTCTGGGTACGCCAATCTAGAATCGGTGTTGATTCAGGGTTAGCTGTGGATAATGGCTCTTGTTTGGCGGGAACTAAATCAATGATGCGCACATGATATTTCTGATAGTCATTAAAATCCAACTCAACCACCACATGAGATTCACCAGGAGGAATATCTTCTTGATAATGTCCCCACCACAATCCCGGAATTCCCTGATTGCTGCTGGAGTCAGTTAAAATAAACTGGGTTTTAATATATTTAATCTTATTGCCTTTATTGTCTTTAATATTGGCATTAAACGTATTGGTAAACCGACAATTCTTAAGCAAAATGCGCGGTACGGGATTGCCCATGCCACAGGGTTCTAGAAATTTGAGTTCTTGAAAGAGTTCCTTGCCTAGATCGGCAACCGTTAATTCGAGGTTAATATCGAGAATGGGGGAGCGATCGCCAGATGCTAAGGTACGATTGAGTTCTTGATTAATGCCTTCCGTAAATAGAGGTAAATTTTCTAGGGGTAAGCTTAAACCGGCGGCGAAGGGATGACCGCCAAATCGATGCAGCAAATGGGATTGACTATTGACTAATTGATACAGGTCAATCTGGGCGACAGAACGAGCCGATCCTTGGGCAAATTTAGACCCAGCTTCACTACTTAATAAAATCGTCGGTTTATGGTATTCTTGGGCAATTTGAGAGGCGACTAAACCGAGTACACCAGCCGGCCATTCAGGTTTGTGTAGGACAATGGCTTGAGTTGTCGATAGATCTAATTTCGAGACTTCAAAGATGGCATCTTGAACAACACTCTGCTGAATTTCTTTGCGTCGAGTATTCGCCAGTTCAGCAGATTCGGCTAACTGATGGCAGGTTTTTAAGTCTCGATTGGTCAGCAATTCAACGCAAAAACTGGCATCACCATAAATGCGACTGACGGCGTTAATTCTAGGCCCAATACCAAAAGAAATATCCGTGGGGCGATCGCCCGTTTTTTTGCACAAGTCCAATAAACGCCCAATTCCAGGACGACGACGGGCTTCAGGAGGACGCAGATAATCGCGCTGTAAGCACTCAATTCCCCGTTGGGCTAAATAGCGACAATCTCCTTTAAGCTGGACTAAATCAGCGATTAATCCGATCGCCACTAAATCAAGCAGCTCATCTAAGGGAGATTGCGGAATATCAGGAAACTGTTGATATAGAGCTTCCACCAATTTATAAGCCACCGCTACCCCAGATAAATGGAACAGGGGATGATCGTCAGCCAGATAGCGGGGGTTAATAATGGCAGTAACAGGAGGACGCAGCACTGGTAAAGTATGATGATCGGTGATCATCACATCAATGCCTAAACGTTGCGCTAATTCCACTTCCACTAAATTCGTACTTCCCGTATCGCAAGTGACAATCAGTTGGGTTCCTTGCTCTGCCAAGCGTTCGATTCCAGGAGCATTTAAGCCATGGGATTCAGTTAAGCGATTCGGAATATAATAGTCTAAGTTTGCCGCCGCGAAAAATTGCCCCAAGCCGTCGAGTAAAACAGCAGTAGAAGTCACTCCATCTGCATCAAAATCTCCCCAAATAGTAACGTTTTCTCCCTGAATTCTTGCTTGTTCTAACCGCGCAACGGCTTGTTGCATTTCTTCGCCAAATTCAAACGGGCTAGTCGGGATATACTGCCCAGCAGAGAGGAAATGAGCTAAAGTCTCACGGTTTTGAATTCCCCGTTGCCACAAAATTTGTGCCAAGTGATGACATCGGGAAAGTTGGGGGGTGAACTGGGCAATTTCCTGCACAAACCAGTTGGGAAGCTGAAATTTAGGAGCAAGTTGCCACGTTGCAGTCGGTTTCATAGACATGGGAGGCTTAAAATCAAGATACGCCAGGGATTAACCTATAGCGCAAAGCGCTAGGGAATAGGGAATATAGCAGAGAAAAGGAGAGTTAGGACGTGTTCTATTGCCATTCGTGCCTCTTGCCTATTGCCTCAAACCATAACCTACTATTCTAACTAACGCCTTCTCTGCTATACCCTTTCTTGCTAAGGTTGTCACCCATCAATCTTCGCCAGGCAAGGGACTGGATACCCCTGATTCAGCGCCCTTGAGGATTTCAGTCTATAAACAGAAACAGGGGACAGGGTTTTTAAAAATCGTCTTTAGAGGCGATCGCCTCCACCATCCTCTGAATCACTTCTTTTACGGACATTTCACCCAATTCTCCCTTGGCGCGAGTGCGAATATTGAGGCTCTCAGCTTCCATTTCCTTCGCACCAACAACACTCATAATGGGAACCTTTTCTTTCTCTGCATTGCGAATTTGTTTACCCAACCGCTCTCCACTGCGATCCACTTCCACCCGGATATTGTAACTGAGCATTTGCTCGGCAACCTTTTGGGCAAAGGGGACTTGAGTTTCGCTCACCGGTAACAACCGAATCTGCACCGGAGCTAACCAGAGGGGAAAATCGCCTGCATATTCCTCAATTAAAATTCCCACTAAGCGCTCCAAAGAGCCAAAGGGAGCGCGGTGAATCATCACCGGACGTTCGCGAACCCCTTCCTCCGAAACATAGGTCAGATCGAAGCGTTCTGGTAAATTATAATCCACTTGCACCGTTCCCAACTGCCATTCCCGGTCTAGGGCATCTCGGAAAATAAAATCGAGTTTTGGCCCATAAAAGGCCGCTTCCCCAATGCCTTCAAAATGCTCCATCCCCAAGGTTTCTACTGCACGACGGATAGCATTTTGGGATTTTTCCCAAGCTTCGTCTGAACCAATATATTTATCTAAACTGGGATCGCGAAAACTTAACCTAGCTCTGAAATTGCTTAACCGCAAGGTCTTAAACACAGTTAGAGTTAAATCTACCACATTTAAGAATTCCCGATCCAACTGCTCCGGAGTCACAAATAAGTGCGAGTCATCTTGAGTAAATCCGCGCACCCTGGTCAGTCCGCCCAGTTCTCCCGATTGTTCATAGCGATAAACCGTGCCAAATTCAGCTAATCGAATCGGTAGTTCTCGGTAAGAGTGGAGCTGACTTTTATAGATTTGGATATGGAAGGGGCAGTTCATGGCTTTGAGCACAAAGCCTTCTGCTTCCGATTCTCCCATCATCGGGAACAAGTCATCTTTGTATTTTTGCCAATGACCGGAGGTTTTAAACAGGTCTACTCGCCCAATGTGGGGGGTAACCACTTGTTGATAGCCCCGTTTGAGTTGTTCTTGTTTGAGGAAGTCTTCGAGTAAGCTGCGAACGGTTGCACCTTTCGGTGTCCACAGGGGTAAACCCGGGCCAACTTGATCGGAAAAAATAAATAATCCCAGTTCTTTACCCAGTTTTCGGTGGTCTCGTCTGAGGGCTTCTGCTTTACGTCGTTGATATTCGGCCAGTTGTTCTGGGTTTTCCCAAGCCGTACCATAAATACGCTGAAGCTGGGCTTTGTTGGCATCGCCGCGCCAATAGGCTCCTGCAACACTTTCCAGGGCGATCGCCTTCGGGTTAATGTCTCCTGTATTCTCTACATGGGGCCCAGCGCATAAATCCCACCATTGATCGGCTAAATGATAGATCGTAATCGGTTCCGTTTGGATATCGTCAAGGATTTCCAGTTTGTAGGGTTCTTGCAGTTGTTCGATTCGCGCCTTTGCTTCTTCGCGACTCACCTCTTCCCGAAGTACAGGGAGTTTGCGGTTGATGATCTTGATCATCTCTTTTTTAATCGCCTTCAGGTCTTTTTCCGTAAAGGGTTCTGGACAATCAAAGTCGTAATAAAATCCATTTTCGATCCAAGGCCCAATCGTAACTTGGGCTTTGGGAAAAAGTTTCTGTACCGCCATTGCCATGATGTGGGAGGTCGTATGGCGGATTTTCTTTAAAGTTTCCGATTCACTGGTGCGAGGTAGATGGATTTGAGGCGCTTCTTGTTCCATAGGTTGGGCTAGTTTGGAGTCTTCTGGAGGCATGGGTCTACTAATCTATATCAATTATGTAGGGTTAATGCTCAATGTCAGAGCCATTGGATAATATCTAGAGTCAGGCGTTGATGGAAGCCATTCGCTTTCGCGATTCTTTTGGGAATCGGCCTCCATTTTACGAGAAAATGGCCCTTCTTGAGGGTCAAGAGTCTCACCGTGGAGTGAAACAATCTTAAGTTAAGCTTAAATTTCTAAATGTAAAGAAACGTAACTTACGTTAAGCTTATGATAGAGATGATCGATCAATACTGGATTGATGGTGATACGGGTCGGCCCCTTGCACCTGGATTTAATACCCCTTTTGATTAAAACTCAATTTGGAGATCTGTAATAATGCTACATCTGGTTTATGTCTTTGCGTTCACTACCTTAGCCTTTATCGCTGTTGGTAATTTAATCCGCAACTTGATGGTACTCGGTTCTGAAAGCACTCGCACCTATCCCCCAAAGTTAACGGATATTCCGGTAGAACCCAATCGCATCTCGTCCACTCAGGTTCCCCATCCTGAGTTTTTAGATGACACGGGAACCTTAATCAAAGAACCCTTATTAGTGATGCGATCGATTACGGTAGAAGATGCTCGCGAAAAGTTAGATGCCCTGTATAATTCTTCTCCTGAATCTTCCGCTAAAGACGATCGAGGAGAGGCTTAAAATTCTAGCACTACCTGCTGGTAATCGGCATGGAAGTTGCGATGGTTGAGATAAAATTCTTTATCGACGTAAACATAGGGTTAAGTTCCTGTGGAGCTTTATTGTGACTGAACTTAACCCCAATTCATCTCTGTATCAGTGGACTGAATTAACTCCATTTAGCTTCAATGTTTAACGGGGACTAAGCTAGTCGGAATTGGGGATAAAGCTTGAGTTCATCGGAATTAAAGGTTCTAGCCCAGTTGATCAGCTCTTCGGTAATCTGATAGAAATTCTCAGGTTTGAGCAACAGAGCAATATATTGATCTTTCTGTTTAACCACAATTGCCCGATATTTTTCAGAACAGGTGCTAGCGTAGTGAAATCCATCGAGTTGCAAAGAGGACATCAATAGCGATCGCAGTCCCAAAGCCTGAAACACCGTTTGTACCCAACTGACGTTATCCACTTCATCCGTCACTAAATATTCACGGGGTAAACCACTCAAGTCAAACACTGCTGCACCGACTACTGACGCTAAGTATAGGTCTTGTTTAGACAAATCATGGGACTCAGAGGGTGTAGGCTGAGAATCAGGAGTCATTGGAGACTGGCTTACTTGACATGAATGAGTAGAAAAACACGCTTTGGAAACATTCGGGTATTCATATACCCAATTGCAACTAGAAAGCTCCGCTTCTGTTTTCCCCAATACTATAATCCTTAGTTGTGGATAAAGGTCTTGCAATCGCCAGCAAAAACGCTGAGTTTGATGGGGGATGAAAAGAATATCTAAAATCAGCAGATCGGGCGCTTGCTGCCGCACACTGTGTAATAACTCTTGGGTATTACGGCAAATCTGGGTATGTCCTTCTTGGCGATCAATGAATTGACTGACACAAGTTTTTGCAAACCGAGTTGAAGCCAAGATAATATTTAGGGTTTGCTGTTCAAAAGTTGGAGTGATGAGAGATAGTTGCATATTTTCTCCTGTTCAGTTGATTTAAACGAATTAAGCTGGTTTTATTAAATGGATCTTCCTTAAAAAAAATAGACGGATTCCTACTAGGGGTCGCTTTTTTGACTATGTTTAACCGTAATCCTTAATTAAATTATATAGCGCTTTGGGCTAAGGGGATGTAAAAGACAATAGGCAATAGCTCATAGGGAAAAACCGGATATAGCCTGTAATACGACTAACATTAACTCTCCCTTCACTGTAATCATTTCGGGCTATACAACATTCGTGCTGTTATGAAATCCAGTAGATCTCTTCCATAAGTGAGCAGAAAATGAATTGCAATGCAGTAACTGTAAATTGTTATCCTTATTGCCTATTATCTTGTGCCTAGTGTCTTTTGCCTAACTCGGTTCAGGTTCCAGGGGTGAGCCACAATCCATAGACTATTATCTATGGATATGTCCGATAAATATAAGGCAATTCATTGTTTACAAATATTAACTAAAGTACATACAATGAAAGAGCAGGTAATGAGTATTTATTCTCAATCATGTTTGGCAATTCATTTCCTTGGTTAAGTGCAATCATAATTTTTCCCCTTGTGGCGGCTCTAGCCATTCCCCTAATTGGCGATCGCCAGATCAAGCTCGTTCGTTGGTATGCCCTAGGCGTAGGTTTAGTAGACCTCGTAATGACGCTCTACGCGTTCGGCTCCCACTATAACTTTCAACAATCCACCATTCAACTGACCGAAACCTATCCCTGGATACCCCAGCTCGGCCTCAACTGGTCTTTAGCTGTAGATGGCTTGTCCATGCCCCTGATCGCTCTGAGTGCCCTAGTCACTACCGTGGCGATCGCCGCATCCTGGAACGTCAACCACCGCCCCAGACTGTTCTTCAGCCTACTGCTGATCATGTACAGTGCCCAAATTGCGGTATTTGCAGCTCAAGATCTACTTTTATTCTTCCTGACCTGGGAGCTAGAACTCGTCCCCGTCTACCTTCTGATCTCCATCTGGGGTGGACAAAAGCGCCTCTACGCTGCCACTAAATTTATTCTCTATACTGCTTTAGCCTCCATTTTCATCCTGGTTGCGGCCTTAGCAATGGCCTTCTACGGCGACACCGTGACCTTTGATATGACCGCTTTAGCGAACAAACACTATCCCAGAGCCTTCGAGCTACTCGCCTACGCTGCCTTCATCATCGGTTTCGGCGTTAAACTACCTATCTTCCCTCTACACACTTGGCTTCCTGATGCCCACTCCCAAGCCTCCGCTCCTGTCTCCATGATTCTGGCTGGAGTGCTGCTGAAAATGGGAGGTTACGGCATCATCCGTCTAAACTTGGAAGCTCTACCCCATGCCCACGCTTACTTTGCTCCCGTCCTGGTTATCCTGGGAATTGTTAACATTGTTTACGGTGCATTTAATGCCTTTGCTCAAGGCGACCTCAAGCGCCGCCTAGCTTGTTCTTCTATCTCTCACATGGGCTTTGTTCTCATCGGTATTGCCTCCTTCGACGAACTGGGCTTAAACGGAGCCATGCTACAAATGCTCTCCCACGGGCTAATTGCAGCCGCTCTATTCTTCCTGGCTGGAGTAACCTACGAACGCACTCATACATTAGCTTTGGCAAAAATGAGCGGACTGGCTCAAACGATGCCCAAACTGTTCGCCCTATTCACTGCTGCATCCATGGCTTCCTTGGCTCTTCCAGGAATGAGTGGATTTGTGGGAGAACTGAGTGTCTTCCTGGGTGTCACCACCAGTGATGTTTATTCCTCTGGCTTCAAAGTGGTTGTCATTGGTTTAGCTGCTGTGGGTTTAATTCTGACTCCTATCTATCTGCTCTCCATGATGCGCGATATCTTCTACGGTGAAGAAACAGGGGTTGTCGTTGATGACTGGATGGATGCGAAACCTCGCGAAGTGGCGATCGCCTTCTGCCTCCTACTCCCCATCATCGGTATCGGTCTCTATCCTAAAATCGCCACCCAAACCTACGACATTAAAACCACGGCGATCGCCGAAGAAACCCGCGAAGTTCTCACCGTGGTTGCTCAAGAGCGCTCGCGCTTGTACTCTGGAAACTTCTATATTCCCAATGTTCCTGCGGCTAAAGCGCCTCCTCTGTTAGGCATTATGGAAAACATCTCCGGTTCTGCCTAAGCGACATTACTCGAACAGTGGTACTTAGATTCCCAATCTCGACAACAGTCCGATTTAGGACCATGAGGGTGAATCGCACAAACCAATAAATTGCCACCGGGACTCCCGCCATAGTAGTAGCGACAAGCGTCACAATGGCGGGATTTTTCGACTTCTCCCAAGGCTACAGCCTTGAGTTTTCCCGCTAGATCATGGTTCGGTTCGAGGGCTAAGGCCTTTTCAAAGGCTTGCACTGCCCATTCTTGATTCTCAAAATCCTGCAACCACATTAACCCCGCTTCAGTCCAATCATCGGCTGGGGTAGGATGAAAACAGGATTTTCCTTGTTTTAGGAGTTTGCTAATCAAGGTTTCTACCAGTTCCGGAGGTTGGAACGGTTTGGCAATATAACCATCGGCAATAGTGAGTGCTCGCACTCGATCGAGTTCATCATTTTTGACGCTGCAAAAAATAACCGGAATATGGCGAGTTTTGGGGTCTCGTTTCAGAGCTAAACAGAGTTGATAGCCATTGAGATGGGGAGAGATAATATCGGCAACCACCACATCAGGCAAATGCTGGCGGATTTGGCTTAATGCATCAAGTCCATCTCCAGCTTCTAAAATCTCAAAACCAACCGATCGCAGTAATTGGGCGATCGCTGCTCTTTGGGCGCTGCTATCCTCAAAAACAAATACGGTACTCATAAAAGGGGTTTATCCGTTGATTTAAGGGTGTTCCAATGGGTTTAAAATACCCCACTTGGATGACAAACCCATCAACCTCAATCGAAAGTCCGCAGCTCTACGGTTGACAAGATACATGAAACCTGATAAGAATCATCAATGAATGGCAATATGAAAGAGAAATAGTATTATTCATTGGAGTGGTCATTGCAATCAGAATGAAGCAATCACTAGGATGAGCGAAGTTGTCGAGCTTGCTTCATTCCACTGCTTTCCATTTGCAATGACCTCTTCTAACTGGTGGATCTTCTATCGATCAATCGAGAAAATAACCTCTCAATTCTGCCTTCAAGATCGAGCGTGCCTGAGAAATACGTTTGCGGACATTCGCATAGGAAATATTTTGTTCCTCTGCAATCTCCTGATAAGACATTTCAGCATAGTAATGCAAGATAAAAGTGTGATGAATCCGAGGAGGCAACTTTGCAATTGCACCTTCGATAACTTTCATTTCTTCATCTTTTTCAAGATGAATTTTAATATCTTGTTGAATTGGGTATAGCATCTTCGTTTCTACACCACTATACCAGTATGATAGCTTGCCTTGTATCCGGTTGTTTTTGCGCTGGATATCAATACATAAATGATATGTCAGCTTGTATAACCAAGCCTTAAAGTTATAGAAATTACCAGTATGATTTGCAGTCTTTTCCCAAGCTTTAAGCATAGATTGGGAGAGTAAATCTTCAGCATCCATAACATTACCCCTCATCCATTTGAGGCAACAAAAATACAGATAAGATTGATGTTTCTGCCATTGATTCCAAAACTCTATTTCTGTATCTACAGAGTGATTTGATTGCGAAAATTTTTCAGCCCAGTTAACGGCTAAATCCTGTGGTGTCTTCATGATTTATACCAAAAGCAACTTCATGTAATCAATGGATGCGATCCCACTGAATTGGAGAATTTTTTTTTGAATGTAGTAGTTAATTATTCAGTGCTTGATCAACACCATTTCGTCGATCCTTAAAAAATCATACCAAAAAATAATTGTTACAAGTATTACAATAATTTATACATATTTTATAACGTTCATTGGTTTAGAAGGGAGATATAGAAACATATAAGTTTTTAAAATGTTTATCAGGAAATCATAAATAAAATACTGTAGATTTCGTTGTTATGAGGTGCAATAAAATCCTGAAATATGTAGAAAAATAATACCTTTTATCAGAACGAAATATCAAGACTTGCAAATAGTATCGGAACATTATTTGAGTTTTGTTAGTAGATTGAGTGTTGTACTTCATAACAGAAAAAAATATTGAATTTCACAAATATATCTAGAATATCGTCTTGTAAGAATGAGCAATAGAATTTATGGAGTATCTCATAGGAGGAGAAAAAAGATTTCACAAATTAGGCTAAAGTATCGTCTTTATAAATAGCAATGCAATTTCCGAGTGATCAATCAAAAAACGTAGATTTTTAAGGTTTTTCCTTAAAAACGGATAATTCATGGCATCTCAGGATTAGCAAATATTGAAAAATATTAATTCTATGAAAAATCTAAAAAAATGGATCAAGAGTAGTCGAATGAGCACAACTTGGTATATGGTTCTCACAACCTATTTACTTTTATTTACCTTGATTGGATATACAACCTTCTTTTATAATAATGATTTCACGACTAGCCCTGAAAATTTCGAGAAAATAGTTAAAGATTATGGTAATAATGAAAAGCAAAAGCTGGTAAAAAGATTACTAAAAAGCGATGCTGAATCTTCTCAATTTTCAAATTCCCTAAGCTCCCAGTCATTTAATCTCCTTTTGGGTGCAATTGTTTCTTTCTTATCTTCAACTTTGATGTCTAAGAGGTAAAAAAGTGATCTCGGAAAACCAATCTAACGAGCCATCTACTCGTCCACCAACCGATACAGAACATGAAGATGAATATTCTAATAACCTAATCAACGAAGTCAAAACAAAGGCAGCAATAGATCCAAATATAGTTGGCCAACCGATTTGGTATATCATTCTATCTATTTATGCATTTTTGTTGACTTCCACTGGATTTGTAACATTTTTTCAGAACAATAACTTTTCCTCTCGGAATGAACATATTGAACAATTGAATCAGATCGAGACAAGTGAAGAATTACAGATATATGAGGAGATGATACTGGCCGAAGTGCAAAATATAAAAGAGGTCAACAATATAGCTAATCAAGCATTTAATGTTGTTCTCGGATCATTGTTAGGATTTTTGTCGGGAACGTTGACGACCTTAGATGCTGATGAAGAGCTTGATTCTTCTAGATCTATAAATATTCAAAAAGAATAAAACTGCTAGTTATTTTTCACAACTTATAGTATGAATTCGTTTAACTCTTAAGTTATTTGCACGACTCAAAAATGAAAAAAATCACGGCAAAAGTAAATACAAAGCTCAAAAAAAATCCGGCAGCTTCTTCTCACTTAGGCCCAGGACAGATGATCGATGTTCTGGCAGGCAAGTCCTATGGATATGAATGCCTTGAACCATCAGACAATGGATATCTTAAAGTCACCTTAGCCGCTAATTCTGGAACATTTTATGTTTTTGCAAAGCATTGGGAAGGATGGGTTGACAATTCTATTAAAGAGGCTACTGTATCCAGTTCTTATTCTACTTCAAATGGCGATCAAGTCCCGATCAGGAAAGAAGAAGCTGACAGTTTTTTTGGCAATTCTATCTACCTCCAAGAACTTCAAGATCTCAATGATTGCTTGAAGCTTTATCAAATTAATACGCCAGAGCGGATTAATCACTTTCTCAGCCAAGTTGCCCACGAGTCGGGTGGTCTTCAATGGTTAAAAGAACTTGATGATGGCTCATATTTAGAAGGAAGGGGTGATTTAGGGAATGTTCAGCCAGGAGATGGGCCAAAATATAAAGGTGCTGGTGTTATCCAATTAACGGGACGGAGTAACTATCAAGCTTTTTCTGATGCCATCGGCGATGCCAAAGTTATGGAGGGTTGTGATTATGTAGCTCAGACTTATCCATTTACCAGTGCTGGTTTTTGGTGGCACAATAACCGTATGAATGAATTGTGCGATCGCGGCGCAACAGTTGAAGAAATTACACGGGTTGTTAATGGGGGCTACAATGGTTTAGAAGATCGAAAAAACTACTATCAAAAAGCTAAGAAGATTTTCTCGGATTTAAAAGTCATCTCTACCCATTCTTCAGTCGGCTCTAAAAAAATCTCACTGGATGTTCCTTGGTTCCCTCAAACGGATAACTATCGAGATGCTCAACGGACCTGTAATTCTTCTTCCTGTGCCATGTGCTTAGAATATTTTCGGCCAGGAACTTTACCTGGGAAAAATGGAGATGATATCTATATCAAAGTTGTTTTTGAATATGGAGATACCACTGATCACACAGTTCAAGAGCAAGCTTTGTCCAGTTTCGGTCTCTCTAGCACTTGGAATACCAATCTAGATTTTGATGATGTGTATCGAGAACTCGCAGCTAGCCGTCCAATGGTACTGGGTATTTTGCATAGAGGGACAACTAAAAATCCTGCGGGTGGAGGACATATGATTGTGGTACGGGGATGCACTGAAAATGGTGATTTTATTGTTAATGATCCTTATGGTTCTCTAAATGATAATTATACCGGCCCAGTTAACAATGGCCATGGTGCTATCTACAGTAAGTATGAAATGGAACATCGCTGGACAGTTGAGGGCCAAGGAAGTGGTTGGGGCAGATTCTTTCAACCGTAAAAATTGAGTGCAGAAGACTGGAGATCAAGTCCAGTCTTGTTTGATTCTAGACTGTCACATTTATTGTTGTGATGTACAATGCCCAGTATAATACAACAACAAAACCGAATTAAAATTTATCACCAATGAAAGCTTATTCAGTGGATCTACGAGAAAAAATTGTCAAAGCTCACTTGGTAGAAAAAAGCTCAATTAGAGAAGTTGCTGCCAGATTTTCCGTTAGTAGAAGTCTCGTTCAAAAATTGGTCAAGCAACAAAAAACAGAAGGAAATGTAGATCCCAAACCCAGAGGAAAACCCCAATTCAGTTATCTCAGCAATGCTGAGGCTCAAGAACAAGTCAAAGATCTAGTTGCAAAACATCAAGATGCTACCTTGGTCGAGCTATGCGAATTATTTACACAGACTACAGGAAATGGGGTGAGTCCTACCGCTATGTGCCGCTGTTTACAAAAATTGGGGTTATCTCGTCGCCAAAGATTGCGTATTACAGCAGCAAAGCGACGACGAAAAGAGTTCAAAACGCAATCGTCAAGCAAAAAAAATCATGCAGTTCAACTCGAACTTGGTTTATAGTAATGCAGAGAAAAAGACTAATTCCCAACACATTTTCTGGGTCTAGAAGTGGAAATAAGGTTCTGGATAGTGTAGAAGAAAAAAAGCTGTTACAGAATCTTTCTGAAGGCGATATGAATGCCTTTTGGCCGCTCTGGCAAAGTCATCAAGAGTATCTTTATTTTCACTGTCTGCGTTGGCTAAACAATGATCGTCATGAAGCAGAAGATGCGCTCAGTTTAGCGATGCTCAAAGCGAGAAAGACATTGCCCGATTACGCCCATAAAATCACGAATCTCCAGGCTTGGTTAACTCGCTTAACTCATAATCTTTGTATAGATAAGTATCGACAAGCTCGTCGTAGAGCAATAGGTGTGGAGAATATTGATGAGATCGCAACAATTTCTCTGGACTCTCTTCTCATCAGTTATACTTCTCCAGAATCTACCCTGCTCTCTGAAGAGCTATCCCGGTCAATTGTTCAGGCAATCAATATGCTTCCTGAGCGACTGCGCCAGCTTTTTATTTTGCGTTACTACCACCAGGTTTCCTGTGCTGATATTGCTCAAGATTTGGGCATTTCTCAGGATAATGCGTACAAACGGATTCAGGAGGCTAAGGAGTGTCTTAAGAAACGTTTAAAGCATTATTTATCTGGGCAAAAGTATTCTGTGTTGCATTCTTCCAGAGATGGGGTAAATCATCAGACTTCGGTCGATAAATGTAGTTTGTCTGATGCTTCGAGTGCCAACAGTGTCAAATCTATTAATCCACCCATTAGTTATCATCTTACTGCCACATGCCTCGTCAAAGTGTCTCATCTGTCGCTGTAATTTCTCAGCCTTCGGGAATGGAGACTCCAGTTTATTTAGTTTTGGAGAAAAAGCCCATCCGAATTAACCAGAAACTGAAGACGTTAAGTCAGTATATTGAGAAATATCCATCAGGATGGAAAAAGCGATTAAAATTAGCTAATTTGCTCTATGAAACGGGAAGTTGGCAGCAGGCAATTGAGCAATATCGACGGGTTATTGAGCGACAACCTCAAGTGGTTGAGGTGTATTTGAGGTTGGGGAAAATCTTGCAGTTGATGGCACAACCTGTAGAGGCGGCAAGGGTTTACGAGCAGGGATTATCCCATGTTCGCGATAAACCGACGCAAGGGCATATTCGCGGATTGATTGCGGTGTGTAATCAGGATCTGGAGGGGGCAGTGAGGTTCCTCGAGTCAGCCGCTGCTTTGGAGCCGGAAAACCCATCTCACTGGCTGGCACTGGGGCGAGTGCAGATGGAGAGAAACCTTGCTGAGATGGCTTTGCAAGCCTACGATCGCATTTTGGCACGCTATCCTGACGATATTGTAGCGGCGATCGAGCGTTACGATACCCTGATAGCTTTGGGTAATGTCGGGGAAGCACGCTCGCAGTTAAACCAACTCATCGAACTTGCTCCTTATGATGTTCGAGTGCTGCAGCGACAGGACGAACTTCACTAGTCAATAGAGTAATCCAATCCCTAAATGCAAAAATTCAAAGATCTAACCTGAGAATCGTTTTAATAGCAGAGAAGCGAAAGCAATCAATTATTTTCCCTTCTCTACTATTACCAACAATTTTAATCGTAGAGGTAAAAGTTAAAATGGAAAGGATCTTGGTATGGTTCTGTGGTACAGGAACAAAAGAAAGCGAGCAAAAAAAAGAATTTGGAGATACTATTGATGGCTATAGTACATCATTTTTTATATCTGGAGTTGGCACCGATGAAATGAAAAATGATGTACTAGAACTAAACGATGAGAGCGGTTTTTTTGAAAGCATAAATCCCTGGAGGAAAACCAGACTCAGTACGACTGCTATGATAAAAGGCTATCAAGAAGAGGAGCATCTGATAGGTTCTCTCACTATATTCAAGGTCTTGGAAGTAATGAAAGACCAAGACAAAGTTGAACTGACAATTGGCGGACACAGCCGAGGCGCTGCTGTTGGAATAATTGGTTTTTTAACTACGTTATTAGCAGCAGCAGAGTCCGACAATTATACTCAATTATGGGCTTGTGTATCAAACATTCATATCATAGCTGTCGATCCCGTACAAGGCAGACAAGAAGAAAAGGACGATACCAATGACATGATGGGTCTACCTGCAAATTGGAGTGTAGATCGGGTTATTCAGCAAATTCAGGACAAACTTTTTGGAGGTAAATCTGTATTTACAGTAACAGTTTACACAGCCCGTTTTGATGTTAGAGAACAGTTTCGCTTAGACTACCGATGGGAGCAGTGGATTGAAACCAATAAAGACTCTATCTTACAAAATAAGGGTTCTGCCGAGCTATATATAGCTGGATTTCGCCACTCATCAATGGTATGTGCTGCAGACGAAATTACAGAAATCTATAGAGAGTGTACGCCGCGAGGGCTAATGAAACAAATCCTCAAGACAGATGTTACGCGTATCGAGCGCGAAGGATACTATAAAACCTTGAGGGATACAGAAAACTCGATGTTAAAAACATTGAAAGAAAATCCGAATGACCCAAAGTTAAAAAAATTAGTTGAACGAACTGAATTAAGCTCTTATAAATTGGGTAAAATATTTTCATGGTTAAAGAAATATACCGGAACTCCTTTAGCAGACCTTGTAAAGGATAACCCAATAGATCCAGACTTTAAATATGCACGAAGATATGTATTCTACAACAGGTAGGTAACTTAAAGTTATAAACTTAATTGGGCTTTAAGGATAATTGCCTATCTCATGCTAAAAACAGCAGGCGATCGCACATCTCACGAAAAAAAAGAGAGTGCGATCGCTCTTTTTGTGATTTTAAACTTACCTCAATTGGTCTTGTGATAAATCATGAAATTCAGAATCAACCTCTGGAAAACGTTAGTTAGACAGAACACAATCACAAAGAAGCAAGGAAAGTATTCATGACTTCTATTAACCAAGCTGTCTATGTTTCTGGCACTACTTCCTATAAGTTTTTACAGGATGATAGTGCAAACTTATCCATTACCAAAGTACCTGCGGATGCTAATTTGCGACGTTGGGCAATGCTCCATGATGGAGAGACCTATCGACTGTACTGTTTCCAAGGGAGTAGCCAGGATAAACTCTATCAATTTGGATGGACTGGTCGCGAATATGAATACGGTCATGATTCAGAACCCGAGTTAACCATAACCAACATTCCGGAAGATGCAGATACCAATAGCTTCTCAATGCTGTATGGAGAAAACAATTACCGCCTCTACTTCCGACAACTGGGCAACCCGACTAAACTGTATGAGTTTATTTGGGATGGAAAGGCCTATGCTTATGCTGCCGCCCATCCAGTATCGGGATTTCCCCATGATACTGACTGGTCTCGATGGTCCATGTTAAATGATGGCGACACTTATCGAATCTATGCATTTAAGCTGGGAAGTAATAGCGCATTCTATCAAGGTGCCTGGAATGGTAGCAAATACGAGTATGGCTATGGTGGCTCGTATAAGGAATTAACTTTGGAAGATACTCCACCCAATAGCGATTTTGCCAACATGGAACTCTTACATGATGGCAGTCAGTACCATTTTTATTTGCAAGCTCTATAAGACTAAGAAAATTCCTTTTCTCTTCACCAATAGTATAGGGGGCAATAGGGGAGATTGCCCTTTTTTGTCTCAAAATAATTGCACAAAACTCATAAATCAAAAAATTCAAAATCAGCTCGAACCGAACGTTGAATTAACAGAAAACAACCAAAGAGAATGAATTAGATTCTCTCTGATTCAAAATCAACCCAAACATCGATCGCGATCGTACGAGGAAGAGGCTTAAGAATGACCGATCTACAGACAGATGTTACCAATATTTCAGCATTACCCGGACTGAAAACCGTGTGGTCTCAAACCAAAGGCAACCCTGAAATCTGTGTCGCCATTCTTGACGGTCCTGTAGACCGATCTCATCCCTGTTTTGATGGCGCAAACCTGGAAACCCACTCCAATGTAGAAACCGCCAGCACCGGCATAATGTCGGGTCACGGAACCCACATTGCCAGCGTCATTTTCGGTCAGCATGGTAGTCCGGTTTCTGGCATTGCTCCCGGTTGTCGCGGCTTAATTTTGCCGGTGTTTTCCGATCGCAATCCTGGCTTGCTTTCCCAACTCGATCTAGCCCGGCAAATCAATCAAGCCGTTGCCCAAGGCACTCGGGTTATCAACATTAGTGGCGGTCAACTGGCTGAAGCCAATGCTGCCGACCCCATGCTGGCTAAAGCCGTGCAATCTTGCCACGACAGTGGGGTGCTCATTGTGGCAGCCGCCGGAAATGATGGATGCTCCTGTCTCCACGTTCCCGCTGCATTGCCTGGAGTTCTCGCCGTCGGTGCAATGAATGCCGAAGGCTTGCCCTTCGATTTCAGCAATTGGGGAGAGGCTTACCAAACCCAAGGCATCCTTGCCCCTGGCGAAGATATCTTGGGTGCCGAGCCGGGGGGAGGAACGACAACCAAAAGCGGCACCAGCTTTGCCACTCCCATCATCTCTGGAATAGTAGCTCTGCTCTTGAGCATACAGCTCGAGCAAGGCCAGCAACCCGACCCCCAATCCGTCCGCGATGCCATTCTCCAAAGCGCCGTGCCTTGCCAGTCGGAAGCGATTTCAAATTGCGATCGCTTCCTAGCTGGAAGGCTCGATCTTCTTAAAGCTTATGCCCTGATTACCCAAGGAGGAACCAACAAATTGTCTATAGAAAACTTACCAGAACCCATAGGGAATCCCAGCGAAGCGAACGAGCAAATATCGGCTGAAACCAGCACCGATATAGCTGTGGCAGAAGTCACGCCCTCTGAAGCTGTTTCCGAACCTATCCATCCTTTAGAAAATGTAGAAAATCCAATGACTGTAACTCCAAGTCAACTGGCAACTCCGTCCGTCACCCCCAGCAACGTAGTTCCTTCTGAGGACTGTGGTTGTAACGGTAGCAGCGCAAAATCCATCGTTTATGTCACAGGTACAGTGAGTTACGACTTTGGTACTGAGGCTCGTCGAGATAGCTTCAAGCAGTTGATGCCTATGGTTGAGGGAGATCCACCTTTTCCCGCCAACCCCTTTGTAGTCAGTCAGATGGCCGATTATTTGGAACAAAACCCTTATGAATCTAAATCGCTTATTTGGACCTTAAACCTAGAACTCACCCCAATTTATGCGATCGAACCTACGGGTGCGTATACCGCTCAGGTTTATGAGCAACTGATTTCTGCACTCAAGGGGCAGATCGAGGCGGAAGATGCTCCCGAATACGTTTCCAGAATTTCGGTTCCAGGAGTGTTAACAGGTAAGAGCGTCAGACTATTCTCTGGGCAAGTCGTTCCTGTCATTGCTCCAGAAATTCGCGGAATGTATGAGTGGAATGTCAATCAGTTAGTCAATCTCGCTGTTGAAGCTGCTAAAGCTGATGCTTCCGAGTCTGAGGCTGACGAACAGGAAGAGGCTACGCGAGCATCTCTGAAAGAATTTTTGCAGCGGATGTACTACGAATTTCGCAATTTAGGTCAAACCTCCCAGGAACGGGCACTCAATTTTGCCGCCACCAATGCATTCCAAGCTGCACAAGCCTTAACTGAAGCGACTGGTAAAGGAATGCAACTCGATCACATTGAGACCGAAAAAAGCCCCTTCTGTCGGATGGATTCCGATTGTTGGGACGTGAAACTGAAGTTTTTTGATCCTGAGAACGATCGCCGAGCAAAAAAGGTATTTCGATTCACCGTAGATGTCAGCGATACCATGCCAGTCACCATTGGCGAGATGCGGAGCTGGTCTATTGCTTCTTAAGCCTATTTTACGTTTCTACTCAATTAGTATCGCACTCCAAAGAATCAAGATGAAGAACCTACCCAAACAAACCCAACCGGTTATTCGCAATCTTAATATCAGTGCTGCTTGGTTGCAGCGTTCGGGAATCAATAGTTCTAACTATCAGAGCTGTTACAAACTCAAAGGTTTAGCCAGGAATATCTGCATGGCAGCCTTTTAGAACTCTCTTTGAGAGCAACCATACCAACATCACTATCAATTTAAAGGAGAACCATTCATGCAAGTTCCCATGCTTGCCGGTCACGTCCCGCGTTCCTAGCAAGATGCGATCGGCACCAACCCAAGTAAACCATCAACAAAATCAGGAGAAAAAATCATGAAAACGCCCAAACAAGTTGCTCCCGTAGAGCGCAGTCTGAATGTATCTGCTATTGCCGGCCAAGACGGTGTTGAAGCCAGTTTCTTCCACGAAATCTGGGATGGTATCAAAAAATATGGTCCCCAGGTCGTAGGTATGGCAAACCAACTGCTTAATTCCTAACTCGACGGCTGTAAGACAATGCCTTGTTCGGCAGTCACAGAGAACTACCGAACAAGGAGAACAAAGTAAACTCTCTCGCGATAGATAACGAGGAAAAATCATGAATACCCCCAAACAAGTTGCTCCCGTAGAACGTCCCCTGAATCTGAATGCATCTGCCATTTCCGGACAAGGTACTGTTGAAGCCAGCGGTATTATGGATGACGTTCTTGGCGCTGTCAAAACTGTAGCTCCGGTTGTTGGTCCACTTCTAGGCTCACTGATCTAAAGTCCCGCAATTGAGATGAGGTTAATGCGGATGGCAACCTCATCTCGATCGCAATGAGATGCAGAGGAGGATAACGATAGCTTGCTCGGTGGTTGTTTTGCTAGCAACCATCGAGCATTCCTCAAACTGCCCCAGAACTGCCATTACTTTCACAACACGATGACTCTGACTTCTTTACCTGTTGCATCTCTGTCCGATACGGCCTTGTTGACTGCTGCCTATCGTGCTCTGGAAAGCGATCGCCCAGATGCCCTCTTCCAAGATCCCTACGCCCAAATTTTAGCTGGGGAGCGAGGTCAAACCCTAGTCCAGGTAATGCCCGGAGGAACAACAGGAGCATCGGGCTGTGCTGTCCGTACTGCTGTCATGGATGAGTTGATTCTACAAATAATCGCAGCCGGAAAGGTCGATACCGTACTGAACCTGGGTGCAGGACTCGATACCAGACCTTATCGGCTGCCTTTGTCCGCTACTCTGTCTTGGAGCGACTGTGATGAACCAGTTCTCCTCAATTACAAAGTCAAAAAATTGGCTGCAATACAACCGAGATGTTTACTCGAGTCCATTGCTTTGGATGTGACGGACGCAGTCAGTCGGCAGAGATTCTTCCGAGCGGTTGGTCTGGTCGCAAAACAGGCACTAGTACTAACCGAAGGATTACTGATTTATCTGACTCCAGAGCAAGTAGCAGCACTGGCAACCGACCTTTATGCTCAGTCTCCCTTTGAGTGGTGGCTAACAGATTTAGCCTCGCCCCATGCGTTGCGCTATTTCCAAAACAGCATAAATGGTGCTGCGGATTCGAGCCAAGCCACGTTGCAATTTGCACCAGCAGCAGGCACGGAGTTCTTCGAGCCATATGGTTGGAGAGCTGTGGAATCGCGATCGCTTCTGGAAGAAGGGCAGCACTTGCACCGAGAAATCCTCCCCCCATCCTTACTCGCCCAATTACAAACGCCAGAAGATTGGGAAACTTGGCGACAGATGTCTAGTTTTGTGTTGCTCAAACGCTACTGAATGCGAACTCAGGTTAGAAATTTATTGCAGGAAAATCACATGAAAACTCCCCATCAGTCTCTACCGGTTAACCGAGCTGAAATTTTCCATCTTGACTTAGTATTAGTCTCTCATAAAGACAGTCAAGGAAAGTTGCGACAACAATATAAATTCGCGCGCGGTTCTAAACCCAATTGCAACGAACCGGCACAATTTTCAGAACCCATTGATTGCGGATGTCATCTTTTTGCTGGATTTTCCAGAGCGCGTTGCTTGTCTGCCTGTGGTCTAATCTAGACCACATATTGCAATCAATTTGCTAATCATTGTTAGCTTCCTGCCATCATTGAATGACAAGTTGAAGTGTAATTATCTAAATAATTAGGAGAACAAAATGAAACTTCCAATACAAGCTGACACTAAGGAAGACTGTTCTAGAGACTATCCAGGAGGATCTTTTTTTTACGGTTCCGGGTGTTCAAATTGTGAGTTGTCCCCTCCTCCCACTCCCCATTTTGCTCCTATAGCTCCCCGCTTTGCACTCTAAAAAACTAATCTGACAGTCAATCCACATTTAAAATGTTTAGATGTGGATTGAAGATTTTCTCACTCAAATCATACAGGACTGGATACATCAAGGATCTTTAAGTAACTTGTTATTGGAAGAAGACAACCATGACCTTCAAAATTCTAAGTTTAGATGGCGGTGGTATTCGCGGAGTGTTATCCGCACGACTGCTGCAAGAAGTAGAAACGGTAATAAGAGAGACTAAAGGACAAGAGTTACACGAATACTTTGACTTAGTTACCGGTACATCGACTGGCTCAATTCTCACTGCCGCAATTGCTTGTCAGATGAAGGCGCAAGAGATGATTGATGTCTACCTCGAAGACGGAAAGAATATTTTCCTCGACTCGGTTCGCAAACAGCGTAAATGGCGAGTATTAAGTCAAGCTATGGGCAGCAATATGTTATATCCCCACGAACAGGGCGAGCAAGGCTTGACAAAAATATTGCAGAAAAAATTAATTCACCCAGAGTTAGGTTCTCCGAAGATTAGCCAGATCGTGAAGCCTTATATTCTGATTCCAGCTTATGATGTGTATTCTCGTAATACCACCTGGTTTGCCAATAATCCTAGTGACTCTGGAGCCTGGTACGACAATATCGATCTCTGGAAGATTTGCACCGCTTCAGCATCAGCTCCGACCTTTTTCCCTCCCTACGAACTGCCTTATAACGATGAAGAAAGCTTGCCTCATATCGATGGTGGGGTCTCCGCTAATAATCCGACGTTAATCGCGATCGCCCATGCTCTATTAATCGAAAAACAGAATGGATTACAATTGAAGGATATTGCTGTCCTCTCCATTGGTACAGGGGATACAACTTGTCCCTACAACTATGAAGAAATCAAAACATGGGGATTGCTGGGTTGGGCTAGGCATTTAGCCGATATGTTCCTGAATCCTGGATCGCAAAACTCAGAAGTCATCTGCGAACAAATCCTTGATAGTGTAGGGGGAGACATTCTCCGTTTAGATTTCGATCTTAATAATCACTTCCAAGGTGACAAACGACCGGGTCGCTTACGGCCATTGCTGGATAAGCCCTATAATCAATACATTCTCAAACAGAAGAATGAATATACAGAAATCAGCGAAGATATCGACAATCCGGAAAGTTGTCCAAACCTCATTGAAGCGGCCGAATGTTATCTTGAGTGTGGTGAAGTCTATTATAAGAATAAGCGAGGTGTTCCAGTTCGGGACGCAATTAGGGGGTTTATCAATACCCATTCACCCTATGAGTCCTCTAAAGGTAACTAGGACTCTATAGGTGTTCACTAACCTTTTTCAAGCAAATGAGTAGATCGTTAGCGATTCTCTCGTCTAGGAAGTACAGCTTGAAGCCTCAAACTCTAAGTAATGCAAGCTATTGCCTAGCGCTAGGCAATAGCTCTTTTCAATGAGGGATTATAGGCGATCGCTTGTGTTTTGGCATTTCCTGTCTAAAATAAAGCAGCCTCCCTTTAAAACAAGTTCCCCTATGAACAAACTACGAAAACAACTCTACGCCCTCTTGCTGGCCTTAGTGTGTACCAGTGCCTTGCTTTTAGGAGGCATTACTTTAGGACAAGCGCAAAGTCCGATGGTAACAGATATTCAAACAGAAGTCGTGGAATATCAACAAGGCGATGCCGTTCTAGAAGGGTATCTAGCCTATGACCGGTCTAATAATAATCAACGACCGGGAGTGTTAATTATCCATGCTTGGAAAGGCTTAGGAGAGTTTGAAAAACAACAAGCCGAAAAACTGGCAGAAATGGGATATGTAGCGTTTGCTGCTGATATTTACGGGTTAGGGATTCGCCCAGAAACTACAGATGAAGCCAGGGAACAGGCCACCTATTATCGTTCTAATCGTCAATTATTGCGCGATCGCGCCCAAGCCGGTTTAGCCTATCTCAAACGACATCGCCTCACCAACTCCAAACAAACCGCCGCCATTGGCTACTGTTTCGGCGGTACAACCGTTCTAGAACTCGCTCGCAGTGGAGCAGAAGTATCGGGAGTCGTCAGCTTCCATGGTGGACTCGATACCCCGAACCCAGAAGATGCCAAACAGATTCAAGCCAAAGTTCTCGTCTTACATGGTGCAGACGATCCTGCCGTTCCCCCCGAAGAAGTAGCTGCATTCCAAGAAGAAATGCGTCAAGCTGGAGTAGACTGGCAACTAATTGCCTACGGCGGTACAGTTCACAGCTTTACTAACCCTAAAGCGGGCAATGATCCCTCTAAAGGATCGGCCTATAATCCAGACAGTGCCCGCCGTTCGTTTGTCGCGATGAAACTCTTTTTTGACGAACTGTTTGAATGAAACTCCTAGTCAGTAATGATGATGGCATCTTTGCCCAAGGGATTCGCACTTTAGCTAATACGTTAGCCAAAGCGGGCCACCAGGTGAGCGTGGTTTGTCCAGACCGGGAACGGTCTGCTACCGGCCATGGTCTCACCTTACATAAACCTATCCGTGCAGAAGAAATTGATTCCGTCTTCGATCCGAGAGTAAAAGCCTGGGCTTGTTCTGGCACACCCTCGGATTGTGTTAAATTGGCTCTGGCAGCCTTACTGCCGGAAAAACCCGATTATGTCCTATCTGGAATTAATCATGGAGCGAACTTGGGGACTGATATTCTCTATTCAGGAACCGTTTCCGCTGCGATGGAAGGATTAATCGAAAAAATCCCGGCGATCGCCTTCAGTTTGACCAGTTATACCATGCAAGACTTCAGCGTAGCCGCCAACTTTGCCGAATCCTTAGTCACTGCTCTAAAACAGAACGAACCCTTTGCTCCTCTGTTGCTCAATGTCAACATTCCTCCGGTCAAAGCTGAGGCGATTACCGGAGTCGCCATTACCCGTCAAGGGACTCGTCGCTATGAAGAAATGTTTGAAAAACGCATCGATCCCAGAGGAAAAACTTACTATTGGCTGGCTGGAGAACTAACTGAAGATGTGCTAGATCCCCCTTCTCAAAGCTCTTCAGCTTCTCCCCTGCTCACAGATGTGCAAGCGATTCGCAAAAACTATATTACAATTACTCCCTTACACTATAACTTGACTTGCTCTTCAGGCTTAGAAAATCTGAACCATCAAAGGCTGCATCTACCCTACCCTGTCTTCGGTACAGCCAACGATCTTGATTGAACCCTTTCTGATCGACTCAGGTTTGGCCAGAGCCGAAACATCACATCTCAGGTTACCCTAGTGAAAAACATGCAGGTGGTACATTAGCTCAAAGGTTGTGGAATCCGGTAAACTCTTATGTCTCTGACACAACAACAATTCACGGTTCATTTTTGGGGCGTTCGTGGTTCAATTCCCTGCCCCGGCCCTGAAACGGTTCGCTATGGCGGCAATACGTCTTGTATTGAAATGCGCGTTGGCGGTCATCGTCTAATCTTTGATGGGGGTACAGGATTACGGGTATTAGGCCAATATCTCTTAAGGCATATGCCCATTGATGCTCATTTATTCTTTACTCACTCCCATTGGGATCATATTCAAGGCTTTCCCTTTTTTACCCCAGCATTTATTCCTGGTAATACGTTTAATATATATGGTTGCATTGCTCCCAATGGAGAAACGATCGAGAACCGTTTAAATAACCAAATGCTACACCCCAATTTTCCCGTCCCCCTGAAAGTGATGGGATCGACCTTGGTATTTAACGACATACAGGTCAACAAACCGATTAAGTTCAATGATGTGATTATTGAAAATGCCCCTCTGAATCATCCAGGGGAAGCAGTCGGGTATCGCGTCAGTTGGGAAGGGCATACAGCGGCCTATGTCAGTGATACAGAACATTACCCGGATCGCATGGATGAGAATGTTTTGTTCTTAGCTCAAGATGCCGATGTGATGATTTATGATGCCACTTATACTGATGCTGAATATAATCATCCCAAGACTAGTAAAGTGGGTTGGGGCCATTCCACTTGGCAAGAAGCGGTCAAGGTGGCTAAAGCTGCCAATGTGAAGAAATTAGTCATCTTTCATCACGACCCCCTTCATAATGATGAATTTCTGGATAAGGTTGGTGAAGATGTAGCCCAAGCCTTCCCCGATAGCTTGATGGCTAGGGAAGGATTATCCTTAACTTTGATTGCTCCTGCCTCCGATCCCCCAGAAACTGAGAACTCTGATTAGTTTTGATCAGATTTCCCTGTTACGATGAGAGGGATGTTTCATATTGCGAAATGTAAAGCGTGTGGTCTATTGCTTCCCCGATAACGGCTCTAAAGCCAACGGCGATCGCCCTGGGCAACTTTGACGGAGTTCACCGGGGACATCAACAAGTGATTCAACCTATTGCCGGTTCTGGGCACTTTGGCCGTGACCTCTATTCCAGCGTGATCACCTTTTTCCCCCATCCCCAAGAAGTCTTAACAGGAGAAAAAAAGTTACTGCTCACCCCCCCAGAGGAAAAAGCAGCTTATCTGCATCAGATGGGGGTGGATCAATTGGTGATTGTTCCCTTTAACCAACAGCTTGCTCATCTTGGTCCTCAAGAATTTGTCAGCCAAATTCTGGTCGAATCTCTGCAAGCCAAGATCATTAGTGTTGGGGAAGACTTTCGATTTGGCTATCAGCGTCGCGGAAGTGTGGAGGACTTAACGGCGATCGCCACTCAATGGGGTATTAAAGTGATTATTACACCTCTGCAAAACTGCCAAGAAGGACGTATCAGCAGTTCCCAAATCCGATTAGCCTTAACTGATGGTGACCTCTTGCAAGTCAAACGGCTTCTTGGGAGGCCCTACCAACTTCAGGGTACAGTGATCAAAGGACAACAACTCGGCCGTACCCTCGGATTTCCCACCGCCAACCTCAACGTTCCTCCCCAAAAATTCTTACCTCGCTTCGGAGTCTACAGCGTCCGCGTTTATAACCCCCTCTGGACAGAGACTCAACCCGTGATGGGAGTGATGAACCTCGGCAACAGACCCACCGTGGATGGGGTGCAACCAACCCTCGAAGTTCACCTCTTGAATTGGTCAGGAGACTTATACGATCAAACCCTGCATGTTGAACTTGAATCCTTCCTCCGTCCAGAACAAAAATTTGCCTCCCTTGATGCTCTCAAAGCTCAAATTGCAGCCGACTGTGAAACGGCACTATCGGGAGTGGGGAGTTGGCAGTAGCCAATAGCTTGCATAAGGTCTAAGACTTCAAGCTGTACTTCTCCAGAAGAGAAAATTGCTATAGCTTGAGGCTCTATCAAGTTCTGAACTGTGCCGATTTCTCGAATTCTTGAGTATGGAGACTCTTCCAAGGCGTAGAAACGCGATCGAAACCTTGTAAAACCGATTCTAAAATCGGCATCATTTTCGCCAATTGGTGACCTCGAATCACCCAATCCCAGAACGGTTCTAGTTTTTTCCAACTGCCAGCATACACTAAATGGCGTAGGCGGTGATTTAGACTGGTTTTGGTTGCTGCTCCTTGCCAAATTGCACTCCACCGATAAAAGTCCTTATAGGCTTGCCAATAACCGGCTTCCAAGGTTTCTGGACTCATTTTTGCCGGTTGGAAGACCACATGACGAGTATCATACCTATCCCAATTTTGGGTCAAAATTCGTCCTTCTTTCAGCATTCGTTCATAGAGCGGTGTACCAGGATAAGGAGTAAGAATATGAAAAGTTGCCGTTTCAATCCCCTGGGAAATAGCCCACTCTACCGTCGTCTCAAAAACACTCTCATCATCCTCATCCATCCCAAAGACAAAACTGCCATTAATCATCACTCCCAAATCCTGTAAGCGCCGAATGGCAGCCGTATAATCCCGATTTAAGTTATGATATTTATGCTGTTGGCGTAAATTATTAGCATTTAAGGTTTCAAACCCGATAAATAAACTTCTCAAACCACTTTCAACCGCCAATTCCAACAGATGGGGTTGTAAGACAGCCTGAATCGTTCCTGCTGCTTGCCAAATGCGATTCATGCCCAGCATACCAGTAAATAAATCCCTGGCAAATTTGGCATTGCCAAACAAATGATCGTCTAGAAAAAATAAATAACGTCCAGGTAACCGTTCAATCTCTGCTAATGCCTGATCGACCGATTGAGTATAGAACGATTTACCTCCTTGGAAAAACGCATCTTTATAACAGAAATCACAATGATGAGGACAACCTCTAGAAACTACAATAGAATTGGGAACTAGATATAAATGGCGCTTAATTAAATTTCGACGAAGGGGAGGAGCGCTCAGTAAATCTCGTTCTTGAGAAACATATCTCTTTTGGGGATGACCGGCCCGAAAATCGGCTAAAAAACGCGGCCAAGTATCCTCTCCTGGCCCCAAAAATATTGTATCGGCATACTCTTGTGCTTCTTCAGGTAAGGCCGTGACGTGCAATCCTCCTAAAGCAATATACGTCCCTTTTTGACGATAGCGATCGGCTAATTCATAAGCTCGATAAGCCGAAGTGATATACACTTGAATAATGACTAAATCTGGCCGATCGTCTAAATTTAAGGTTTCCACATGCTCATCCTGTAAATCAATCTCATCTTCTGGACTAAAAAATGAGGCAATTGTGGCCAAACCTAAAGGGGGAAATAGGGAATATTTAATCGGCCGCCAATGGGGACTAAGGGCTTCGGTTAAAGCCGGTAAAATCATTTTAACTTTCATGGATCTAAGCCTGATAAATTAATCGGTAATGAAGGGACTGAGGAGCCTGAAGTCTTTTTGAGTATGAACGAAAAAACTTAGGTTGTGTAAAGATTGTGATTTATTGATATTTTTGGAGTTACTTTGTAGGAAAAATTAAGATATTTTAATAAAGGATTTTCTTTCCTGTGAGAACTGCTGGCGATCGCCCGGAATCCAACCTTGAGTTACCGTAGAATCTTCACATCAGCCGTCTTAGTCCATCCCTCATGAATATGATTCGTAAACTGACCCCTCTGACTTTAGCTGTCACCTTAGCTTGTACCTCCAACTTGATGCGTCCAGCCTGGAGTAGCCCCCAGTTTACCCATTCATCGGAGCGATATGCAGCTCAATCTTCTTTCTCTAGCTCAGATTGGGTGACTCTCAACCCTTCCGTCCACCCGACTACTGGCCGCGCTGTATCTTTGTGGTCTACCTATTACCATATTTATCAAGCACAAGAAATCACAAACGGTTATCCTCTGCTCGATCCATCCGGTCGCCCTCTAGCCTATCTTTCTCATCGAGATTGGTGCTATGCTGCCCTCCAAGGTACAGTTCAAGTCCAAGACCGATGGGGACGATTAACCACTTATAATTTTGCTGGTCGAGGGCAGACGGTACAAATGGATTGTTCCGCCTATTTTAAGAGTCTTTCCCCTGCAACCCTACGAAAGACAGGGCGAGTACGTTTTGGTTTGGCTCGTGGCCCCCATGGAGATGGGGCTGGTGGATATCGTTTAGTCCCTTATCGGACTATAGCAGTCGATCGCCAACGAATTCCGTTAGGCTCTGTCATTTATATTCCTGCGGCCAGAGGACAGCAGATCCAACTTCCCAATGGAGAGATGATTCTCCATGATGGCTATTTCTTTGCGGCAGATGTAGGCAGTGCCATTAAGGGTAATCAGATTGATGTGTTTGTCGGATCGCACAAACGTAGTCCTTTTCCCTTTATTACCAGTAATCCTAGAGGCACATTTGAAGCCTTTGTCGTCCAAGATCGTCAGATTACCGAAGTGTTGACTCGTATACATCGGTAAGGTGTGGGTGTAGGGGCATGGGGAAGCGAAGACGCGGGGAACGAGGAAACTCACCTTTCTCAAGGGGTGACAAGGCAGCTCAAAATTCGCTATAGCCACCTTTTTCGGTGGTATTTTGCTGAAAACTTCAACTGAAAGCTCGCGATCTCATAACCATAGCATCAGGTTAGAGGGTTACTTGCCCAAAAAATCTCTGGCTTTTTTTTGACATCCTAAATGCTCAAAGCCAAGCGTAGCTTAGATTCAAGCCTGTTGTCACCCCCCTGAGAAACTCACCATTAATTCTGTGAACTTGCCCCACCCCTATGAAAGTGAAGGCCATAATTACTGCACAAAGCGCTGTAATGGGTAATCGGAAAACCATTTTTCACACTATAGTGACCATTCTTCACGCTTTTCATGGGAAGGCACTCTCAAGGAGAATTTCGGTTAGCATGACGGCAGGAAGCCCCGCGCTCTACCGAAGGCAGAGCGTCGGGATGAGAGACGGGAGAAGGAAGGGGTACTCTTCGAGAAGCTGCTTCGCGTCTACGATGCCCCGTCCTTCTCCATCTTTGTTCTGACCTTGTTGTTCAATATATCGTTTCAAAGTTGAAATAGTCGCCCCTCCGCAACTAGCAATAAAATAAGATTCATTCCACAAAACAGACTTTCTGTAAAACTGACCAATCTTTTCGGCACACTCAGATCTAAGCTTCCGACTAGAGACTGACTTCAAATTGGCAATGAACTTGGGTTGTCAGCACTAAATGGGCTTTAAGGTCAGAAACCGCTCTGCCACTTGAGATAAAGTCGTCTTTCATGATGACTCTATTCTATAATCAGAACAGTCACTCAATCCTGAATATTATGCTCAAAAAAGAGATCTAGTCAACCTGAAGAAAGAAAAGCCTGAGTATAAAGAAGTTCACTCTCAAGTCCTTCAGGACATGGTGAAAAGAGTAAAATTGGTTTTTGATCGCTTTATCAAGTGATCTTTATGGAAGATCTGAAAATCGCCAATCTGTCTCGGAAAAACAAGCCCAAGAAAGCTGAAGATGAGACATATCTTCCCAATGGACAATCAGCAAAATCGGGATTGAATAAAAGTTTCGCCGATGCTGGGATAAGTCGATTCCTAGACAATATCCTTCTGCACTCAGCCGCAAAAGCTGGGCGGAAAGTTGTGAAAGTTAATCCTTCTGGAACGTCTCAACATTGTGCGATTTGTCTCAATCGAGTTCCTAAAAAATTGTCAGACCATTGGCACAATTACCTCTATTGTCAGGCTTCAATGCCAAGGGATGTCAATTCTGGGGTTTTGATTAAAAAAGTGGGGTTGGGTATCGCCTCACTAAAAAACGCGAAGTCTAGTTTTCAAGACTAGATGGAGAAGCCCGTGCTCTACCTGAAAGGTAGAGCGTCGGGAGTATGTCACTATATAACATCGAAAAGTGCTGTAAGGGTTTGTTGAGGTTGTCCCTGAGATCTAGCATTACAGTTTGTAACGAAACTTGGCGGCGATCGTTAAGCTTCATTGCAAAAGGTTCACTGTAAAAATCAAGCCATGGTAGGCTCTATCGTGTTGGCAAACCCTAAGAGCATAACGGCAGGAGAACACCTTGACTTCAGAGCGGAACCTAACCCAAAACTCTTTGCATCGTGAAGACTTCAGTGAGTACGTGGCCCATCTCCAGCTTCACATGGCGCTACAAGCTCGTAATCTCCTCCCCAACTATAAACATGCTGCTGATAGTCGCGAACAGCTCCTTCAAGAAACGCAAGCTGATTTAGAAAAGCTAGTTTCTCGCCAAGTTGTCTAACAAGATTTTGTAGTTTCCATCGTTTCCAACTCCATCTTCACTCCCAGGGCATGATTGCCCTGTTTTTTTCTTTTCCCCCCAGGATAGGGACTCCATGATTATACTAAGAAGGGTTGATCCTAGGGGAATATATGAAGGTCTTTCTAACCCTGAGCGCCAGTGAACGAAGAAACCTGCTGTTGATGTTTGCAGCGGGTTTGCTGTTTTGGTCAAGTATCGGCTCTTTGTTGCCTACTTTACCGCTTTATCTGCGATCGCTAGGGATAGCGGATCAACAATTAGGCTTTGTCATGGGAGCTTTTGCCATTGGTCTATTATTAGCTCGGCCTTATATTGGAGCGATCGCCGATAGCCACAGTCGTAAACGAGTGATCCTCATTGGTACAGCCGTTTGTGGTCTGGCTCCCCTCTGTTATCTCTTAGTACACTCTGTTCCCTCCCTGATGATGGTGCGGAGTTTCCATGGCATTAGTTTAGCCGCTTTTACCACCGGATATATTGCTCTGGTGACCGATCTGACCCCCCCTAAAAATCGGGGTGAAGTTCTGGGTTACATGAGCTTGATTAATCCGGTTGGTGTGTCCTTTGGCCCAGCTTTAGGGGGATTTGTACAGCAAGCCTTTGGTAATGAGTATCTGTTTATATTAACTGGTAGCTTTGGATTCCTGGCCTTTTTAATTATGACTCAAGTCCAAGAAAACAAGCGAACCGATGATTCACACAAAACAGACTCTTCAACGGCTATTCAACCTGGATTATGGCGCTTACTCCTGAGTCCCCGAATTCGGATTTTAAGTCTGGTTCTTTTGCATGTGGGTCTAGCGTTTGGAGCCATGACTGCCTTTATTTCCCTCTTAATTCAGGAAACCGGAGTCAACTTTAATGCTGGATTGTTTTTTACCGCCGCTGCAATTACCAGTTTCGGCATTCGTTTGGTAGCTGGCCCTTTGAGCGATCGCATCGGCCGAGGTATCTTTATCACCCTCAGCATCTCCCTCTACGGGATCTCCATGTTTATGCTCACCTTCGCCGATACAACCTGGCTCTTTTTACTTTCTGGGTGCATCGAAGGAGCCGGTTTTGGTCTCTTAATTCCCACCACTTCCGCCATTGTCGCTGATCGCGCCTATCCCCATGAACGAGGGCGCTTATTTGGTCTGTGTTTAGGAGGTTTTGATCTAGGAATTGCCCTCGCTGGACCCATCGCTGGCATGATTGCCCAAGCCTTTTCCTATCAAAGCATCTTTATCTGTATTACCTTCATTCTCATTTTAGGTTTATTGCTGTTCTTAACCCAATCGAGCAAAGACTTACCTCACTCCCTACGCTATGCCTTGGGACGAGGACGAGATATCTATGCACTCTAATCCATTGCATCATTGAATCAATAAAAAACCCTGCTAAAAGCAGGGCACACAACACAGAAAGGAGCAAACTTAACAAACTTATATCAGTTCAGGAAATCAGAACATAGACTTTAGGCTAACCGCTTGCGGAGCATGAAGGAAGCCATTCCTGCCACTGCCAGTAATCCAACTGTAGTGGAAGATTCCGGAACAGGTTGAGCGGTAAATGCAGCGCCAGAGAAGGTAATGCCCGCAAAAGTTTCGCCGTCCTCTAACCGACGTTGAAAACTTTCAACAGTAATCCCAGCTTCAGCCAACTGGAAGGTGAGAACTCCTGTTCCCAAGGAAGTTTGATTATCGTCACTGGTGAAAAGTCCAGAAAACCCGAAGTTGATACCTAGAATACCAGAAACAGTTTGACTAACTTGTAATCCCGAATGACTGGTTAAATCAAAGGTAGAGATCCCATCAGCACTATTACTTCCAGGTGCACCCGCACTTAAATCTAGAAAGTTTTCGATGCTGCTCTCAGAGAAGTTGATATCTTTAATAAAAGCACTACCAAAGTCCTCAAAGCTTCCAGTTGCAGACGTGATTCCAACTTCCCCTAGGGGATCGGTTAACTCATTCGTGAAATCAATCCCTTTATTATTTAAGTTGATTGTCGTGTCAGCATTATTGATTTGGAAACTTCCCTTGAGTGCCGCCGCTTGTGCCGTATTAGGATTAAATAAAACACCCGAAGTAAGGATAACAGCCGAAGTGATCAAGGTGGATTTAATGGTAGATACAGCAGACATTGATGAACTCCTAGAGTAGTAGTGAGGTATTTCCCTCTCGACACTTTTATCATCGCTATTTTTCCTAGAAAAAGGAGTGATGCAGATATTTTTTTGATGTGAAACTTATCACGATTAGAAGTGTCTGATGTCCGTTTATTAAGTGACTCAATAGGTAGAAATAGGTGAAGTAAATTACAGAAAAAGAGGATAGAGATCAGTCCATGGGGGTGATCTCTATCCTTAAGAGCCTGAACCCAGTCAGCTCCTGGCCGCGATCGCAAGATTATAGAGTTGAATAGTGCCCTCTTACAGAACTACAATTTGACTCGCTGCTAAAGCTGGAGAACCCGTTAGCGTTGCTAGAGTCTGCGCTGCCGTTGCCCCCGTACCATCAGAATCGAAACTGAGAACTCCGCCAGTGTAAAGGAACTGAGCCGTCGTTCCCACAGGGGTTCCAGACAGGGTTAGCGTGGGAGTCGCACCAGCAGTCAGTCCCGTAAATTTAGAAGCAAAGACGCGGATGGTATCGGAACCGTTACCAAAATCAGTAATGGTATCACTGCCATCTCCAGGAGTCGCAAACACGAAGACATCATCACCACCACTTCCGGTGAGATTATCATTGCCTAAGCCACCAGCAATGATATCGTTGCCTCCATTGCCGGTGATATTATCCACACCAGAGTGACCGACCAACACATTGGCATTCGCATCGCCGTTAATCGTATTGTTCCCATCTCCAGCAATGCCGATACTGGTTCCATTGAGAACCGTATCAGCAGCAACTCTTGCGATATCTTGAATCCGGGTATCTCCAGAAGCAGGAGTTTCAGCAGTATTGAAGGAAGTGGTGTCATAGTTGGCCGCTAAATGCTCTGCTAAGGCATCTTGTTCCCGGTTATCTGTGGTGAAGGTAGCGTTGCCTGTGGTGGCTTCAGGTAAGGGAGTTTGATTGCCTTGAGGGAAAGGATAGCCATCGCCTCCACCCGCCAGGAAACCAAGAGTCGCCACCTTAATAGTGCGGCTAGCGTCTCCCACAATGCTGCCATTTTCGACAACTACATCCACTGTATTCCCCTGGTCATCTTTAATGGCGAGAGAGCGGACTCGACTGTTGACAGCTTGAGAGGCATCGAAACTAAACGCCATGCCAGAAATTTGGGGAAACCGTCCGGGAGTATTTCCTGGTGCAGTATCAGAAACTCCATGTTCGGCGATTTCTTTGAGTTGTGTTGCGGTTAGAGGAACAATGGTCAGACTATTGTTAAACCGTAAGGTATTCTCGATATCGAGTTGGGAGACATCCCCTTCTTGCTTATTGGCGAGGGGATTAGCAGGAGGAGGAGAAAATTCTAATCCTCCAGTTCCTCCTGGGGGAATAATCGCTTGTCCGATATTATCGCGAATGCCTCCCCCATTTTTCAGAGAAGCCACTACCGTGGGGTCAGTTTGGCGAGCGACAATTAAGTTGGCATCAGCCGTTAAACTGCCTAGGTTCGTTTCTTCTGTCCGGACTTGAGAGCGCCGTCCTTCTAAGAAAACACTCGTATTACCAAAAAGGTTACTGTCTTTAGCTGTGGCAATGCCATTGATCGCCTGAGTGACCGCCACTACAGTGGGGTCAGCCACATCTTGAGGATTGACCGTTCTACCATAAACTCGGTTCACTCCTGCTGCATCCGTTGCATACGCACCACTTTCATCCAGCACTTGGCTGATAATTCCGTTGGCATCAAACCCAGCAACTAAACGACCTACATAACGATAATTCCCATCGGTGTTAATCACATAAACTGGCTCACCACTAGGAGAAGTAAATGGCTTGGGATAGACTCCGGCACTGGTATCTCCAGCACGCAGGGGATCGTCAGCATTGGCAAGAATGGTGTTAGAGCCACCAGCCATAACAATATCAACGTTATTGAGCAAACCAGCCAGTTGTTCTTCAATACTAATCTGCTGCATGTGAGCCAGTAGGACAATTTTGTTAATGCCTTGTGCAACTAATTCATCAACGCTTTGTTGAATAATGGCAGCCAGAGCGTTGATATCATTAGCGTTAGCTGGGTTAACACCAACGCCTCCGGGAGAAGAGATAGTGCCGAGGGTGGGGGTGGTTGCACCGACGACTCCAATGCGCTCTCCACCGACGTTGAGCACGACGCTTTTACTGATGCTATTGGGTTGGGGAGCTTGGGCTGAGGAAACGACTAAACCACTGAGAGTGGCTTCAGTACTGAAGTCCAAGTTGCTACTCAAGTAGGGGAACTGTGTCCCCAGGTATCCATTGGCTCCTATACCTGCACCTGTGGTAATGGTGTTGTCGGCTTGGACGAGGGTTTGTACCGTACCAGGGCCAAAATCAAATTCATGGTTTCCGAGTGCAGCAGCCTGGAAGCCGAGAGCGTTATTAATCAGGATATCTCCAATTCCTCCTTGACCATCTCCATTGCCATCTCGGTAAATTTCAGCACTGGTGCTAAAGAAGGGCCCGGGAATATAGAGATCTCCAGACGTGAGTTTGAGGGTGTTGGGGAAGTCGTCGGCGAGAGCATTGAGGACGGCTGAGAAGTTTACAGCATCCTCAATAGCCGGTAAACCCGCTTCTTGGTCTGCTGTGTGCAACAGTTGTAAGGTAAAGGTCACCGGGCCTCCCACTGGCCCAGGGGTCGGAGTCGGAGAAGGACTAGGACTGGGAGTGATGATAGGGGTTGGAGCTGGAGAAGGAACAGGAATAGGGGTAGTGCTGGTGGTGAAGTCGCTGCTGTCAATTTGGTCAGCATTTACGCCTTGAATAGTGGCGATAATTTGTCCGCTAGTATCACGAATAACGGTACTGGTTCCGCTTCCTTGAGCAATAGTTAAGTTGCTAAACGATACTCCACTGGCTAACCCAATTCGGTCTGAACCATTGCTAAAATCAATCAGAGTTTGTACGCCAACGCCAACAACAAAGATATCTTGACCTGCCCCTCCCGTTAAGCTGTTGTTGCCTAAATCGCCGTATAGAACATCGTTACCAATATCACCAAAGACTGCATCGTTTCCTTGACCGCCCCGAACCACATCATTCCCTTGTCCGCCGTAGACTGCATCATCGCCAGTATTGCCGTTGAGTTGGTCATTGCCTCGGTTCCCAATTAGGCTATCATTTCCGCTTGCACCGAAGAGAACATCGCTATTTTGGCCGCCAAAGAGGAAGTCATTGCCTGCTCCCCCGATTAAGGTGTCGTCTCCTCGATTCCCCACTAAAATATCAATGCCTTCATCACCAGAAATGAAGTCATTACCGTCTAATCCGAACCCTAGATCGTTGCCAGCTAGCAGATTAATACCATCATTCTGTGGAGTTCCGATAATAATGTCATTGTTAACCGTCCCATTCATGAGTCCCACGAGTTAATGCTCCTAAAGTTAATTCCTTGTCTAAGAAATTAAGGGGTTAAGGTTAATGGGATATTATGCTTACTTTAACGATCGGAAAAATTTTGGGGGTTTAATACAAACTAGGAGCGTTTTCTAGTCCCTTAAATATGGAGAATATACCCGATTTGGATTCGGTATTTTTATTTTTGGAAATAGCACACGAGTTAATTCAAGATGCTTACGATTTCAGTATTTTCTTGAAGAGAAAAAAGAGTGGTTTTCGCATTTTATGTAGCATGTTTTTATCGTTCAAAACACCTTAGGAAGGGCAGCAAAAATCCACTTTCTAAGGGAAATTTAGAGGAATTTTTCTGACTGTTTCTCAATTGAGTTAGAGGATCATAGATTTAAATCCAATTGCCGACCATTACGAAAGGTGCCCAGTAGATGGGATGATGATATTCGCTATGCAATAGGTTAATTTGAGCTTGTTGGAGGGCCTTGGCTTTACTCATTCCCGGTTGATTTAAATGTTGGTAAAAATGAACCATAAACTCAGCAGTGGATCGATCGCGGACAGCCCATAAGGTAGCCAGAGTACTTCTAGCCCCCGATCGCAAGGCAACCCCTGCTAATCCTAAAATTGCCCGCTCATCTCCTTGTGCTGTTTTGCACGCACTCAGTACGAGTAATTCAATGGGGTTTTGCAACGGTTGCGATCGCGACTTGACCAACGTATCGAGTTCTCGAACATTAATCTGACTATCCCAGGTTAAGATAAACGTCTCTTCTGCATCGCTGCTAAACTGACCATGCGTGGCTAAATGAACGATGGGAAAGGGAGTATCCTGAATTGCTTTTTTCAGTTCCTCAGCCGTAAATGTCCGATCGAGCAACACACGAGTATTAATCTCATGACCAATTTGTTCCACTTCTGAAGCAACACCGGGAAGTGAGCGAAATCCCTGGCGAGCTTCACTGAGTCCAGCAGTGAGGGCTTTTAACTGGTTTGGCTCTAGAGGCGGAGATTGGATCAGTTTCAAGCTTTTCGTCAGCGCGATCGCATAATCTTCAATTAAATAGTGATCTCCATTATGGAGCGCAGCCATGGGCAGATTTTGCAACTGGCTATCAAGAACAAACACCAAGGTTTCAATCTTATGTTGTTTTAAGGCACTCTCTGCAGGTTGAATCAGCCAATGGTAAGCCTGTTGATAAAGCTTAAGCCGTTTTAAATTGCCATAAGCAGGATGCAGAGCTTGACGCATTTGGTGTAAATGCTCCTCTAATTCTGGTTGGGGAATGGAGGTAGAGTAGTGTTGCTGGATATTACCAGGAAGAGTGAGAATGACTTCCAGGCGATCGGGTAAAATAATAGGATAAATAACGGCTGCTTTCGGGTCAATTTCACCAATGGGCTTCGGTCGATTCGCTCGACACGCTTCACGGAAAAAATAATCTAATTCTGCCAGTTGCAGAGATTCGAGCATGTCACGGGCTTCTTGTACATTCTTCAGCTCGAGTTCGCTATCTTCATCCCCTTGGAGCAACAGACCAATTAATCCTCGATAGAGTGGATCGATATCTTCCGTAAAGGAGAATTGAAGTTCTGGGTTTGTCGCTACTACCTCACCCCGAATCGATTCTAGGCTATCAACTGCGGAGCGATAGGCAACCAGGGCAGAGTCGCGATCTTCTTGTTGAACCAGGAGTTGTCCGTGTTGCCAATTGGCTCGCGCTTGTAAGTCAGCCGCACCTATGTTTTGCGCCATAAAGAGGGCTTCGTGGGTTAGTTCTAGGGCACTCTCCCAGTCTTCCTTTTCGGCAGAGAATTTGCCCAGTTGCAAAGTTGCCCAAGCTTGCGCTCTAGGGTCTTTGAGGGTAATACTCTGTTGTCTAGCCTGGGTCGTTAGTTGGGTAGCAGTTTCGAGAAGCGTGGGGTCAGATTGCGGTTGAAGGTCAAATAGTCTCCAAAGGCTTTCGGCAACGTTGAGGGTAGCGTGAATGCTGCTGTGGCTGAGGGGCAGTTGGGCAAGATCCGCTTTCAAGGGTGGGATCAGTTCTAGGGCTTCAGCAAAAGCTTGTTGTTGGATATGAAGCCGCAGCAGATTCGCGGTTGCTTGGACTTTGAGCAGGAGATGATCTTGAGTTCTGGCGATCGCCTGTTGATAATAGTCTAGTGCCATTTGGGGATGGTTGAGATCTTTGGCCAGATTCCCCAGACTCAATAAGCTTTGAGCGGTTTCAGAAGGAGAGTTAAGATTCTGGCTTTGATTAAAGCTCTCTTCGAGTAATTGTTTTGCATTTCGCCACTGAGCGCTGAAATGCAAACTGACCCCCAACATTCTCAATGCTTGTACTTTCAGGAGGCTATTCGGTTGATTTTCTAGGCGTTGGAGGAGAGAATGGAGACGTTCTTGCGATCGCCCATTCAGCCCTAAATGTTGCAAAACTGAAGCTTGATTGAGTTGGCTACCGATGACTCCTTCTGCATCTCCTGCTTGGCGATAGGCGTGTTCTGCATTTTCCCAAGCAGATAGGGCCGCTTCAAATTGTCCCTGACTGTGATACAGTTGCCCTTGGGTATTGAGAACTTGGGCAAGAATACGAGATTCTGAAGGGAATTGCTCTAAGAGTTTCAGGGCATTATCAATCCGAGTTGTGGCACTCTCCCAGTTGCCCAAACCTTGATCGGCGAGGGAAAGATAATTGAGGGCAATGGCTTGGTTCGCACTTTCACCGTTATGCTCAGATTGGTTCAGAGCCTCTTGCCAAACGGCGATCGCCTCTTCATACTGTTGTCGTTCATACAATTGACAACCCTGCTCGATTAAATCAGTCGTCTCGGTCGTTGCCAACCCTATCCTCGGCGGCTGTTCCCCCAGTGCTGGCACTCCTATGATAACGAGCAGAGCCACAGCCAGGGCGATCGCCAGGAAGCGTACCCAACCGTTATAGCCCTGAAATAGTTTATTTCGACTCCAAAATCTAACCATTTCTTTTTCCTCTAATCTTCTATTGACAAGGCTGGGAAGATATACCCAATTGAGCCGGAGGAGAGAGTGAATCAGCAACTAATTCTATATTGCCATGGTGATTCACGATCCATCGTTGGGCTTCTAAAATGGGTTGAGGTCGTTGAAAAGACGTTCGAGAATCATCGGGATTGGGTGGATTTTCTGCGGGCAAATGAAATCGTAAATCTGACCAAAGGGTCGATGGACTTAAGGTTTGGGTTGGATCTTCCGGTAATCCTCCCCGTCCTTTGACTACAAAAACATTGCCCTCATCTCCAGAACAACCAACCGTAATCCATTGACTTGGATCGGTGAAGGTTTGGGTTGACTCAATGGTGAGAATTTGATCGTAAAGATGGGGATTTCTTAAGGAACTGACTCCATCAATAGTCAACTGGAGGTTTTGGGGAAGGTTCAGGGGAGGGGTAGGGTGCATTTGACCCAGGGTTGGACTTCTATCGGTCAGCAGTCCGAGTAAAGTGAAGCTATAGAGAGACCAGTTGCTCAAGCGAGTTGTTAAGCGCAATATCATGGAAGTCAGCGGATAGGGTGAGCAGGAGTAAGACCACAATATGATTTAAATTCCATGCCAACAATATCCTTAACGTTGTTTTTGGATGCGATCGCTCCCCAATCTAGGCTAAGATCTCTCAGGAGACGATACGGCTGTATAGTGAGCCAAACCCTTATGTTACCAGCAAACCTTGCAAACCGCATCACCATTGAACCGGGGAAACGGGGAGGGAAACCCTGTATTCGAGGCATGAGAATTACGGTTTATGATGTCCTGGAATATCTTGCTTCTGGGATGACCTATGAAGAGATACTAGAGGATTTTCCTTATCTGACCCAGGAGGATATTTTAGCTTGTTTAAGTTTTGCGGCTCAACGGGAGCGATTGATGGTAGGCGTTGAATAATCCTGTTGTTATTTGACCAAAATATCTCGCCTCGATTAGTCGATCGTCTGGCAGATATTTATCCTAATTCTATGCATGTCGATAGGCTTGAATTAGCCTCTGTGCCCGATCGCGAAGTTTGGGATTATGCTGGTCAACATAATTATCTGATTGTGACTAAAGATGCAGATTTTAGCGAACTAAGCATCTTATTAGGGTTTCCACCCAAGGTGATTTGGATAAGGCGTGGGAATTGTTCGACAAGAGATTTAGAAGAGTTACTCCGAGAGAAGGAGGCAGTCATTCATGTGTTAGCACAATCTTTGGATGCGAATCATACTATAACTGAACCCGTACCTGAGATGGAGTCGATGTCCGATATTTTGCACAGAATTCGCTCTCGTCCTAGAGTTAATCCAGAGGAGTTTGGCTTGAGGGATAGCATGGTGTTAATTCGAGAGGATCGCGATCGCCTATAGTTTAATCTGATTGAGTATCGGAAAGAGACTGTTTTTGACGCTGGTGAATATCCGCGAGGATATCATCCATACTCATTTCATCGAGCCATTGATGACGCTCTGCGGTATAATCTCCATGGCCTGGGTCAAAGAGTCTCAAAAATTTTACGGAATCCACATAACCCAGGTTATCGACTAACACCTTAAAGCCTTTTCTAGCAAGTTCAACTGGAGTCATATAGCAGAGAGGGAGTTGGTTAAGACAGTTAGGTGATTGTTTAAGGATCTGATTACTGGTTCCATGGCAGATACAATAGCCATCGCAATCAGCAAGAGCCACACTCCTGACTTCCAGGGCTTGCGCCGTCTCTTTGAAATGCTGTCTTTAGGAGCGGCAGAAGGAGATTGGTGAGAATCAGAACTTACCATGGTAGAAAGGCTCTTGAACGACGTTTTATATCTCTTTTATACTCCAGTTTTAGGGAGAGCGGATAGGGTGAGCAGATAACTCATTACTCATTATTTAGTTATTGCTTCCCTGCCTTGAGAATGACAGAATTAGGGGTAACTATCCAAAACTGAACCAAGCGATGACCATGAGTACCCTTTCTGGAGATCTGCAAACCCCCATTCCCCACGATCCTGACCATATCTTATCCCCTTTGAATGGGTGGCAAGCGATCGCCAGTTCGGTTTTAGGAACCAGTCATCAAAAGCGAGGACAACCCTGCCAAGATGCCCATGCTTGGGATATTCTAGGGCCAGGACTGGTGGTGGCAGCCGTGGCAGATGGGGCAGGTTCGGCATCGTTGTCGGATGTGGGAGCGCAAGTGGCGACGAGGACTGCGGTAGAGCAGATTAAGCGCCAATGGGATCGATTAGCGGCAGAACAGTCAGAAGTCTGTTGGGAAGCTCTGCTGGGAGAGGTTTTGGAACATGCCCAAAATGCGATCGCCGCTGAAAGCTTAACCCGTGATGTAGAGGTGCGTCAGTTAGCAACTACTTTGTTAATTTTGGTTGCCAGTTCCCAGGAGGTGGCTGTAGCACAGATAGGAGATGGAGCTGTGGTGATTGGCGATCGTCAAGGCCATATTACTGCACTGACCCAGCCGGAAAACGGAGAATATGCGAATGAAACCACATTTTTAATTTCTCCCAACGCCTTAGAAAGCGCCCAAATTAAGGTTTGGGAAGGAGAAATTGCCCATTTTGCCCTCTTCTCGGATGGTCTACAACGATTAGCCTTAAAATTACCAGAAGGTACGCCCCATGCTCCGTTCTTTACTCCTCTGTTTCGGTTTGTCGATCAAATGGAGGATTCTCAAGCAGCCGAGAGTGAACTTCAGGGTTTTCTCTCTCATCCGCGTATTACGGAACGGACAGATGACGACCTGACTATGGTTTTAGGTAGCCTGAAGTCAATTAATAATTAACCATTAATGATTAATTATTTTTCCTTTTCTTAAGATAAACGGATTATGAAGCTTCAACGCCAATCAAATCAACAATGGATAGATTTACAAGCGGCCACAGAATTAGGGGTTGGTGGTGAAGCTAAAGTCTACGGAATCAGCGAAGATCAGACCCTGGTGGCCAAGGTTTATCATAAACTCAAACCGGAATATGGTCTCAAGTTAACGGCCATGTTAGAAAATCCGCCCAATAATCCCACGGCGAACCAAAATCATCTTTCTTTCGCTTGGCCAGAAGACTTGCTATTCAATCAGAAGCAACAGGTGGTGGGATTTCTGATGCCGCGCATTAGTGAAATGCGACCCATTATTGATTTATATAATCCCAAAACTCGACGCACCCAATGGCCTTGGTTTGAATATTCCCGTTTACATCGAACCGCGAGAAATTTGGCGGGCGCTCTGAAGAGTTTGCACGAGCGGGGTTATGTGATTGGAGATATCAATGAATCGAATATTTTGGTCACGGAAACGACCCTAATTACGCTGGTGGATATGGACTCCATTCAGGTAAAACATCCAGAAACGAAAGAAGTTTATCGCTGTCCAGTCGGTAAGCCAGAATTTACGCCTCCAGAGTTGCAAGGTCAAGCGTTTGGCAATTTAGACCGGACTCCAGAACAAGATTGTTTTGGATTAGCAGTGTTAATTTTTCAGTTATTGATGGAGGGAACCCATCCCTTTGCCGGGGTGTATAAATTACCAGGAGATCCCCCGGCGATCGCCCAACGTATTGCTCAGGGTTATTTTCCCCATGGCAGGCGATCGGTTCCCTTAACCCCCATGCCCGTATCTCCCCCATTTACTCTGTTACATCCCAAACTGCAAGTGTTGTTTCGGCGCTGCTTTGAGGAGGGGTTTGATAATCCCCATGTGCGACCGGATGCCAAGGTATGGCAGTTGGCGCTCCAGGATGCAGAACGGGATTTAATCACCTGTAGTAAAAACGACCAGCATCGCTATGGCAGTCATTTGGATCGCTGTCCTTGGTGCGATCGCACTCAACGATTAAAGGGTCGCGATCCTTTTCCCTCTCAAGGCGCAGTACAGCGAGGACTGCACCTCAAACCGGTAAACCGCAAGAAGATTCCCATTCAACCAGCACCTTCCCATCATTGGGGATATAATCGGGTCTCTAATGCGCCTTCAACAGCTCCAGGATGGTCTAATTTTACGCCACTCCCTCCCTCCACGTCCGGTTATCCTCAGAATACAGGAGGAGGTACAATTCCGGTGATGCAAGCCTCTTGGCGGGATCAACGGCGACCTTCTTTGCATCCTCTATTGGCAGGAGTTTTTGTCTTAAGTTTAGCGGTAGCCGGGGTTTGGTATGGGAATCAAACCCGGATCGGCGAAATGGGGTTTCGCGCCCCCCAGAAACTGGAACTCAAGCAAGGAAATCTGCATATTCATCGTCTACATACCATTGATTCACAGAAAGAACCCATTACCGCGATCGCCATTAGTCCCAATGGTCAAGTTTTAGCAAGTAATGGTATGGAAGGTACGGTTAGACTGTGGGAATTACCGAGTGGAAATCCAACCCAAACCCTGGAAGCTCATCAGGATCAGCGCGGTTCCTATGCCGTCAGTGAAATCGCCCTCAGTCCAGATGGCAAACTCTTAGCTAGTGCCAGTCGTAGCGATAATGGCTTGAAGCTGTGGGATCTTACGAATAACCAACAATGGCAAATTAAACCTGAGGAAGGATTGCAAGGAGTAGTGACCTTGGCAATTAGTAGTCAATATAATATTTTAGCCACAGGCAGCCGCGATCGCACGGTCAAATTATGGGACTTATATAATGGCTTTCGCCGCTTAACCTTTGCCTGGGAAACCGGATGGGTAAACCGTTTAGCCCTCAGTCCCGATCAGAAAACCTTAATTGCCGGTACAGATACAGGCAATCTCTATCAAGTGAATTTGGTGAATCTTCAGGATAAGATGTTGCCAAGAGTTACTCACTCCGCTGTGGGAGCCTTAGTCTTTATGCCCGATAATCAACGGTTTATTGTCGGCCAAAGTAGCCAAATATTCATCCGTGACTTAGCTTCAGGAGCTGTACAACTGACTCTACTGCATCCGGGAGAAGTCAGAGCCTTAGCAGTGAGTCCCGATGGTAAGATTTTAGCCAGTGGTGGCGGCGATCGCACCATTCAAATCTGGAACCTAGAAACCCAAGAAGTTATAGGCTTACTCCGAGATCATCAGGGTGAAGTCCTATCCCTTGCCTTTAGTCCCAAAGGCGATCTTTTAGTCAGTGGCGGAGCAGATGGCAACATTAAGCTCTGGGAAGTCAGTTCAATTAATAATATAAAATCTGGAAAAAGAATCATAGAGATGAGTGAACTACTCTCAAGAGCTGTAGCCCTCCAAAGAGGATGGGATGATCTACGAACTCTAGAATAACTGTTTGCAAAGGTCTACACCTCAGCGACTCCGAAGAGCAACAACAAGGGAAAAAGTTCGCACAGAGTCGCTGAGGTCACAAGAGATCCTCCGGTAGAAAAGGGATGATTATCCCAAGCCAAAATCTGTGGGGGCAACTGGTTCAATATCCGGATCAAAGCCTCCTACTTGATTTGTGCGTAGCATCCAACAGACTGCTCCTTGATCCAAAAATGTTTTCGTTACCACATCATGGGCGAGTTTCGGTAATAAAGAACGCCAACTGGCTAACGTGCTATAAATCATTTTTGCCGGTTGCTCGATCGCAAATTGTCCCAGCGTTGCATCATCCGATTGCCAATCTTCCCGTACAATCCTTAAAGGTGCCAATTGTTGCCTTAAGTGTGGCCCCAATTCAACGAGCTGCTCAAACCGTTGGGTTTGCTCGTGATTGGGATTTGCTTCTAACCACCGTTGAATTTCTGGATTAGCTTGAAATTGCTCCACTGTCCGTTCAATCGCCCGATATAAGGCTTGGGAAGAATCTTGAACGCAGGAATTAATCGGCGTGACAAACGTGGTACCTGTACCATCCCCGATACGGTAACGAGCCGCCATAATGTCTAATTCAAGGATGATATTGTCAAGAACCGAAAAGCGTAGACCATCAAAATTATAGTCATCCGTCAACGGACTAAACTTAATCAACGTATCGCCAATGGGACGACATCCCATCCATCCCCATTGGCGATCGCCACTATAGCGTTCCCAAGACAAAGAACCGGCAATGATGCCATCAGTATTATGGGTATAGATTTGCCGATATTCAATCTCAAATTTCAGCGAACCTGTAAATGGATCTTCGACTACATGGGCAATTCCATAGGAAAAATGACCGAAGAAAATCCCCATTGGTGCAAATTCCGCCTTTTGGCCGCCAATGCCACCATACATATGAATGAGTAAGAGGCGATCGCCCGCGTAAATACCGCGATTGTTTAAACTAGCTTGATTGGGGTCATTCACTAATAGCACTTTGGAAATCGTACCTTTTTTCGCTGCTAAATTAGCCCAACAGTCTCGGTCAATATAGCGTTGGGTATCCCGTTTCCCTTCAATCATCTGATCCGGAGTCACCCCAAACAAACTCGCTGGAGCAAGGGAGAGAACCACAAATTCTCCCTGCTCGTTTTTCATTCCTGTAATTCGCCATCCCTGGGGATTCACCGGAGACTGTTCAAGCTGATAATTAGTAGAAGGAAATACCCCATTGCGATCGGCCACCACAGAAGGAATATATACCGGTTCCTCTACCCCATCAAAGTGTCTGGACTGAGGATTATAATGGCGCACCTGGAAGCGATCATCTCCTAAAGGGCCCAAAATGGTGACTAATCCTTGGAAGCGACCGGAGATTTGTACTGGTTCCCGACGAATCACCAAGGTCGGTCGTAATCCCACCTCTTCTAGGACAATCACAGGCCCTGCTAACTTCACCAGCACATCATTTACCGGTCTGGCACCAGCCAAAGATTCCAAAGGAGTAACGGCTAACCAATGATTTAGGCGATCAGGATGCACATTTCCCTCTTGTTTACTCACCTGCACCTGATCGACAAAATGCACATCTTTAGTAACTTCTTGTATCAAGGCAGTATCGGCCGGATCGTCACTCCAGCGCAAATTGATCACCTGACCCACTAAATATTGATATCGCTCATCCGTATGGTGAACTTCAAACAAAACCCCACGCAGACGCTGACGTTGATTCGATTTTGGCAGTAGTAACCGTCCCATCCAAGTCCCTACCGGTTTATACAATCTTGGATTAATCGTTTGCTCAATTGGGTAATAGAACGGATAACTTTCTGGTTGATTAAACAAAACACTGCGATAGCGCTGATAGTTACTGATCGCTAGTTCGTGGGGATTAACGCCCATTGTCCAATCTTCCAAGAGGATACCGGTCATTAAATCCACCGTTTGATCCATGTAACTACGCCCATCTGGTAGGAACGTATAATCATCTAACGGCCCAGTTGGCCCATCATGACCTACAGGCCCCAGATTAATTAAGCTAATTTTGCCGCGACGTTTAGCCTGATTCCAGTTGGAGTTCACCTTAATGGGCCAGCGTCCAGGAAAGCAAAGTGGCCCTAAGCGTTCAACGTTATCATTTTCACCCACTAGATGATAGAGGTGTTCAACATCCATCGCTCCTGTATTCCCACTGATCACGCCAGCTAGGGAAATTACTTCGATGGGTGCTCCTGTCGCTCGATAGAGATAGGATACAGAAGCCATAGACATCTGTCCGCCACCGCTATAGCCAATTAATGTAATTGGGGTTTGGCTCTCCACTTGGTAGCCAAAGTTAATGAGACTCTCGAATAGAACTTGAGCTAGGCCTTGGTTTTGAATCGGGCCATAACGAGGATCGGCTGCCACAGCAACCGCAATCATATTACGGATATTGATAATAAAGCCAATCGGATGATCCGGTGCTTTCAGTTTGATCGAATCAATAATGCGCCACAAGAAAGCTAAGGGTCGGTCTTCAGTTAAGGGACGATTGGTTACTGAATAGGGAATAATTCCTTTGACGATCAGAATATTATCAGGAACGGCATCCGCTAGACGATTAAGCAGCAGTTCTACATCGGGTAAGTATTCGTGGCTTCCTTGGGAAATCCCATCTAAGTAGATGACGTAGCGGGAAATTTGGGTAGAACTGGAGGCTTGACGAACCGGTTCACCCGGATAGCTCAGGTCTTCATCTCCATACCATCCAGCCCACCATCCCAGGCTTTCTACTGGAGTAAGGACAATGGCAAACAGGAGCGCGAGTGAGCTAATCAAGCTCAGATCTACAATCAGATCGAGGGTTTTGGTTAAGGACGCATACCAATTTCCCAAGCTTTGATAGGATGACGGGGAAAAGAGGAAAGCAAGGATCATACCGATCAAGACGGCAATTACAATTTTGACAGAGCCAGGAAGGGACGAGCGCCCAGTGTTGGCTTGCGCTTTTTCTTTGACCCAAGCTGGTTTTTGCCGACCTCGATCTCCTTGATATCCGGCTCTCACCCGTTCTTCAAGTTCTGCTTTGCTGAAAACCAGTTGGGTTCCAGCTACAGTATTTATCAACCAATGTCCCAAGGCAGTAATAGGCCGACCAATAGTACGCTGGCACAGTTGTAGGAATACCCATCCTAAAACAGCACAGCTAAAGGCTACCCAGGTGTCGAGTTGGGTTAATACTTCAAAGCTAACAATGACAGCTAAGAAACTCCAAATGGAGAGAATAACCCCTATTGGTACACCCAGATAAGGGATGGCCACGAGGAAGCCCAGCATTTGAGGAGCGTAGCTGAGTCCAATAATGCGGGCAACATCCCCAAATTGGGTGTTGAGGTTAAATAAGACGTTCCCGACAAACCAGACACTCAGGGCCCAGAATCCATAGGCGATCGCAAATAAAATGGCGGCACAGGTTAAACTAAACCCAAAGCGAATGGGTTTAACTTGATTAATATACAGAACAATCGATTGACCGATCGCCTGAGCCATCCCCGCTGCTAAAACCACAATCAGGGCAACACTGCCCCCTAACGGTAAGGTGTTGATCAGTTCAAAGGCTTCAGGGCTGAGGGTTAATGCACTACTAACGAGATGCCAAAATTGATCGAGGGCAGTATCAGTCATGGGTTCTTAGGGGGGCAAACGATTGCATCCTGAATAGTTTTGGCTCGATTGTACACTGACTTGGTAACATGGAAATACCATATTGGACGACTTCAGACTGATTCGACTGTTTTGGGGGCGATCGCGATGACGGATAATTCGCAAATTATTGGTTATTTTCTCGAAGAAGCTAAAGAGCATCTCGATACCATTGAACAAGGACTGTTAGGCCTTCAGGCCGCGATGAAAGACCAAGAAAGTCTCAATGAGTTATTCCGAGCCGCTCACTCGGTTAAGGGGGGAGCTGCGATGTTAGGATTTACCAGTATTCAGAAAACCTCCCATCGCCTTGAAGATAGTTTTAAGATTCTGAAAGAAAATCCTCAAATTCCAGTCGATCACAAGCTGGAAAATTTGTTTCTCAGTGGCTTTGATGTCCTACGAGACTTACTCGAACGAGTTCAAGGGCCTTTTGGACTTCGGGATGATGAAGCCAAAACGATTCTAGATGAAGCTGAACCTCGATTTGTTCAACTCCAAGCTCATCTAGAAAGTCTCAACAGTGGAGGCCCGGGTATTGCCGAAGAGGTGGCTCCTCCCCCTGCCAAGAAATCCCCTACTCCTGCTCCTGCACCAGTATCCAACAGTTCCGATTTCCCGCACCAAGTGACCCGCGTTTTGCGAGAAATGTTGCAAGTCTTTAAGCAGCCAACCACCCCCACCAACCGCCAACAGTTAGAGGAAATTTGTGCTGGACTTTTCAATTTAGATGAACAGTCTGCGGAATGGATGAGTTTGGTAGAAACAGCTCAAACCGCAATTAGTAATCCTAAAGCCTCCTATGAAGCTTTAGCGCCTTTGGTGATTAAGGAGCTAAAAATAGCAGCCGAGTTAATTAATGCGGGACGCACTCAAGAGGTCAAACCTTCTAGTGAGTTGGCGAAATTAGCTGAATCTGCGATCGCTAAACGAGTAGCGATTCGTCTAGAACCTCAAGCAGTCGCTCAAGTTTTGAGAGCTTCATTTAATCAAAAGCAGTTACAACAGTTAGTGGCTGCTTTGAAGAAAGGCGCTGCTTGAACAATTAACAATTAATAATTAATAATTAACAATTACCCTCCCTAAAAGGGCCTAGTGGACTGTTTCAGCTAATTTGATGCATTAGAAAAAGATGGGGGAGAGGGGGAAGAAGGGGAGGAATCAATCCATACCCTTTCATTCGTTGTTGCGCTTTAGCGCTAAAGCGCAACAACGAACCGAGTTTTCTATTGCCTCTTGCCTTTTGCCTGACTTCTGCAAGAAGTCTATTTGACATCAGACTAATGTTGAATATTTAATTGAAACAACGCTTCTTCCGTTTCATCGCTCTACATCCGCTCCAATACGGATATCCCTAACAAGGATAATCCTAACTTGAGCGTCTTGGCAGTTAAGTTGGCTAAAACCAAGCGGGAAGTCTTGTGAGGTTCTTCAGCTTTTAAAACTGGACATTGATCGTAAAACTGATTGAACTTTTGACTAGCTTCAAACAAGTAACTGCACAAGCGATTAGGAAGTAAATCTTCCTCAACTTGTCCAACAATATCATTCATTTTCAGCAAGAATCTGGCTAAGGCAAGTTCTGCCGTTTCTGTGAGTTTTACTGTCACTTCTGGGGGCAAGTTTTCTAAATCAATACCGCCTTGACGACTAATTCCTTGTACTCGCACATAAGCGTAAAGCAGATAGGGCGCTGTATTGCCTTTCAGAGATAGCATTTTGTCATAGCTAAATCGGTAATTGCTGGTGCGATTTTGACTCAGATCGGCATATTTTACTGCACTCAATCCTACTACTTGAGAGACACTTTGCTTGAATTCTTCCGTTTCTGTGCGATCTTCTAGCATCAATCTTTGATCTAAAGCTTGACGAGGTATACGAATGGCTTCTTCTAATAGATCTCGTAATCTAACGGTTTCTCCTTCACGAGTTTTCAGTTTTTTCCCATCTTCTCCTTGTACTAATCCAAAGGGAACATGAATCACTTCTACGCTATCTGGAAGCCAACCCGCACGTTGCGCGACTTGGAAAATTTGGGCAAAATGATTCGCTTGCCCTGCATCCGTAACGTAGATGATGCGATCGGCATCATCCTGTTTAATCCGATACCGCAGTGCAGCTAAATCTGTGGTGGCGTAGTTATAGCCCCCATCTGATTTTTTCACAATCAATGGGAGCGGATCGCCGTCTTGATTGGTAAATCCGTCTAGAAAAACACAACTTGCGCCCTCATTTTCTTCCAGTAATCCCAACTCTTCTAAATCTTTAACCACATCAGGGAGCAAGTCATTGTAAAAGGATTCTCCCCGTTCCGTAAGCTGAATATCCAGCCAATCATAAATAACCTGAAATTCTTGCCGAGATTGCTCACACAATAATTTCCAAGCTTTATAGCTCTGTTCATCCTTACTTTGTAGTTTCACAACTGCTTGGCGTGAGGTCTCTTTAAACACTTCGTCTTCGTCAAAACGTTTTTTGGCTTGTTTATAAAAGGCTACTAAATCGCCTAACTCTAAAGCATTAGCAGTAATTAGTGCTTCTGGATAAGCTTCTTGAAGATACGTGATTAACATCCCAAATTGAGTTCCCCAATCACCTACATGATTGAGGCGCACAACTTTGTGACCCCGAAATTCTAAAATCCGAGCAATAGAATCCCCAATAATTGTAGAGCGTAAATGTCCGACATGCATTTCTTTAGCAATATTCGGACTGGAGAAATCCACAATCACGGTTTGTGGTTCAGCAATAGAAGCCATTCCTAGGCGAGGATCGGATTGCAGTTGAGCCACTTGCTGCTCTAAGTAACTGGGTTTCAGCCTAAGATTTATAAATCCTTGTTTGGCAATTTCGGGAGTTTCATAGGCTTCTCCCAAGTCCAGATGATTGATTAGGGTTTGGGCAATATCTTGGGGTTTTTGTTTAAGTTTTTTGGCTAGGGAGAGACCTAAATTACACTGGTAATCTCCAAATTGAGGATCGCTGGCAATAAAGACGAGAGGATCGGTATGGGCAAAATCATCCCCAAATGCAGCAACGAGGGCGGTGGAAAATTGGGTTCTGAGGCTATCTAAAGTTGAGTTCATAGTCGTAATGGTGGATGGCAAGTGATGACCTTACCCTAATTTCATACTTAAGTCTAGCCAGGGCGATCGCGTAATAGGAGCACTGCTGGAAATATAGTCTACTCCGGTTTTGGCGATCGCTCGAATAGTATCTAGAGTGACATTGCCAGAGGCTTCAATTTTGACGAGATCGCCAGAGTGGCGGATGATTTGGACAGCTTCTGTCATCAATTCAAGGCTCATATTATCAAGCATGATGATATCGGCTTGGTGTTGAAGGGCTTCTTGGACTTGTTCAAGGGTTTCGGTTTCAACCTCTATGGTAAGAGGGTAAGGCATCTGTTGACGAATTTGGGCGATCGCTTCTCCAATTCCCCCCGCTACAGCAATATGGTTGTCTTTAATCATCACTGCATCATCAAGTCCCATGCGATGATTCACTGCTCCCCCAACTTGGGAGGCATATTTTTCTAAGATTCTTAAGCCGGGTGTTGTTTTACGAGTATCTACAAATTGAGTGGGTAAGTCAGCAATCTGCTCTACATACTCACGGGTGGCTGTGGCAATACCACTCAGCCGCATTGCCAAGTTTAGGGCGACTCGTTCCCCCATTAGCAAAGCTGCTAATGATCCGTTGAGTTCGGCGATCACTTGTCCTGGACTACAGGATTCTCCCTCTGAGAGTAGAGGTATCAGACGAGTATTGGTATCTAGGAGTTGGAAAACTCGATTGGCGATCGGTAAGCCTGCCACTGTACCCGTTGCTTTTGCTGTCCAGCGACCCTCCATAACATGATGGGACTGAAGACTTAAGCCTTGGGTGGTGCGATCTCCCCGACCAATATCTTCCATCAACCAATCTTTTAACCAAGCATCCAAAGCAATCTCAACAGGCATCAATACAGTTGAACTCATAACCAACTCCCTATCCTCACTACCAATCACCAGTTTTGGCCAAAATCCCAAAAACCTCAAATCTTGTCAAGTCTTACCCTACATAGGTTGTAGCGTTTGGGGTCAAAAGGATTTGAAGTTT
>NZ_JAGHZN010000034.1:0-54909 GCF_017746735.1 Roseofilum sp. Guam
GGAAAATCTCGATTTCATCAAACCTTCTGCTCCTCAAGAAGAACAGAGTTCTGAGCAGCCTGTCCTCATGTTCGATGGAGAAAACGACTACATTGCCACCACTCTAGACACTCAACCCAGTGCCCTACCCGCCACCACCTGGGAAGCCTGGGTTAAACCCACCCGCAACATCAACCACTGGGATATGATCCTCTCTACCGACGATGGAGGTTGGGATCGATTTGTGGGCATAAATGGCGGCCAGTTCCGTGTTTCCCATGGAAAAGAAGCTTGGAATCCTGTAAACGCAGACATTAACCAATGGCAACATATCGCTGTGGTTTACAGTGCAGATAAACAAATCAAGTTCTATAAAAATGGAACAGAATACGTCTATTCAGGACAATCATCCATTGGTAGTACGAAACTGCCCTTTCATATTGGTCGTAGTGCAGGTAACACCAGTCAATGTTTCCAAGGCTTGATGACGGAAGTACGGGTGTGGGACTCTGCCAGAACAGCAGCAGAGATTCAAAACGACATGCACTGTCGTTTAACGGGGAATGAGCCAGGTTTAGTGGGATATTGGCCACTGAATGAAGGACAAGGGACAACAGGAACAGACCGAAGTAATCAGGGACATGACGGTACAATTAATGGTGCCACTTGGGAAAGTTCTGGTTTACAACTCTCTCCAGCGCCAACAGTAGAACCGGCACCCGAACAACTCTCAGAGTCTACCTCAACCGAAGATATGGAGAGGGAAGAAGCTCTATCCCCTGCTTCTCTAATGTTTGATGGCATAGATGACTCTGTTGCTATTCCCAATGCTGAGTGGGAAACTTCAGCATTTTCTGTGGAACTGTGGGCGAAAGCGAGCCAAAATCAATCCAACTATGCTGGGTTATTCAGTAGCTCCAACGATCCGGCGGCGAGTGGTTCATGCCAGATTGATGCTATGGGTGGATTTTATCGCTTTTATCATAGTGAGATTCAGGTTCGCATTGCTAAAGTGAATCAAGAATGGCAGCATCTGGTGGTCACTTATGATGGTCAGGCAGTGCAAACTTATCTGAATGGGGAGCCACAAAATTCAAAAGCAGTTAATGCGATGAACACTGTGTTTAGAGATTATATTTTGGGTAGAAATCGCAATAGTGATAAATACTTTGCAGGTGAACTGAGTGATGTCCGGATTTGGAATAAGGCATTAACTGCAGATGAAGTTCAAGCAGCTATGGGCTATCGTTTAACAGGGGATGAATCAGGGCTAGTTGCCTATTGGCCTTTAGATGAGGGCAAGGGGGATGCGATCGGCGATCGAACCGGTAATACACCACCTGGCGTAATGAATGGCACAACTTGGCAAACCACAGATTTAGAACTCTCAGGTTCTGATGAAGGTCTTGATGCTTCACCAGAGATCCCCCAAAAACCACAACCGACTTCCAAGAAGCGAATTCCTCTGGACAGGTCTGTAACCAGTATTACCGTTCTCAAGAGTGATGAAGATTTTGGTGGACGACCCGAAACTCTCCATGGCAAGTCGGCTAAATCTAAGAAACGGAAGAAACGGAAAAAGCAATCAAAATACCTCTCTCCCTACGAGAAATATGTCAGGAAAGTGGCGAAGCGTCAGGAGGAAGCAACTCATACTTATGTTGAACGCCATAAGCGTTCTAATCGCAAGAAAAAGAATGGTTGGCTCAAGGATTTTGCCAAAAATTACAGCAAGAGCGTATCCAAGCTGTTCTAAAATCGTTGTAATGTTCATCCTCCCCTGTAGCCTAGATTTCCCAAAACTACAGGGGTTAGTTGCTAACCATAAACTGGATTAATCATGACTGAGAACCATCCTCCAAACCCCAATCTGATGAACCGCCATCTAGAAAAGGCGATCTCTCTTCAGAGCCACCCCAGTGTCCCAACTGTAGATGAACAGATGAAGACCGATCCTCTTCTGGCTAATGGATTAGTGGCTCAAGGCGATGAGGATGAAAATGACGATATTCAGACCCATGATGAAATTCAACTCAATAAGAGTTATCACTTGTCTGGAGTCCGTTCCTTTCACAGAGTTGAACGTCGAAAAAAAGCCATCTCTTCAAAAAAGAAGAGTCCAGCATTAGTCCAAATAGTTCAAGATGTGGAGGAAGCGGTCTTAGCGTTTGATGGTAAAGATGATTATGTTGATTGTGGCATTGCAGAGTGCTTTAATTTAAGCGATACTCTCACCCTTGAAGTCTGGATCAAGCTCAGGGAAGTTAAACCTGGTGCTCGATACTATATTGTCGGTCGAGGTTCGCGGCAGCATAATTATAGCTATGGATTGGTGTACCTGAAACTGAAGAGTCATCAAGAACAAATTCGATTTCTGTTTGCTAAAGCCCCAGTAATCTGGGAGCCTACGATTAATTTGAGCGATCGCAACTATCATCATCTAGCTTTAGTTGTTGACAATCAACAAGCCATCCTCTATATCGATGGAGAGTCCCAAGGTACTCAACCCCTCCCGGAACAAGTCCATCCCAATACAGAAGTTCCCTTGCAAATAGGGCGCTTATTTGGCCAAACTCGATTTCAGGGAGAAATGAGTGAAGTCCGTCTCTGGAATAAGGCACGAACCTCTAAAGAGATTGGTCACCATCGCTTCCACCGTCTAGCTGGGAATGAACCGGGTTTAGTGGGATATTGGCCGCTCAATGACGGATCGGGAGAAATAGCCGGCGATCGCACCCTCCAGAGCAACTCAGGTCAAATTTATGGAGCTACCTGGCAATTTTCTCCCTCCAGTCAACTCCCCTTTATGCCCACTTCTGCACCTCAAACTAAACCCAAGAAATCTAAATCTAAAATTCAACGAAAAACCAAGATTAAAGTCCCCCAAGGCATAGACAAAATTGTTGTTTTACGCAGTAAAGACAAATTTGGTGGTAAACCCGATCTTATCCATGGAAAATCCACCAAAACTAAGGATAAAAAAAAGAAACGTAAAAAGCAATCTAAGTCTTTAAGACCGATAGAAAAGCTAGTCAGACGGTTAAGTAATAAACAACATAGAGCCACTAGGGAATATACTAAACGCCACAAGCGATCTAACCGCAAGAAGAAAAACGGTTGGCTTCGGGATTGGTATAAAAATTGGGGAAAAGCTCTCTCCAAGATGTAGCAGTTTCATCCAACCGATAACAAAATCAATATTCAGCGAGATTAACACTCAAACTTCTACCCATTTCCACTTTTCTCGGAATTATATAGCAGTGGAAGGCAGAGCTAGGACAGTTTCTATTGCTAGAGTGCTTATTGCCTCAAACAATAACCCAACCATCCTAACTTAATGAGTTCACTGCTATACCTTCATTCATAAAAGAGCTAATCGCTGAATACTGAGTCTCTAGCGCTCTAGAATACTTAAAATATCTGAAGCTACGCGAGACCAACTATAATTTATCTCACTCAAGTGCCGGCCATTTCGTCCCATATCTTCAGCTAAATCAAGATTAGATAAAAGGGAGTTAATTGGTTGGGAAAATGCGTCTGGATTTTCATAGTCTGTAATCAGTAAACCATTTTTCTCTGGAATAATGACTTCTGCATTTCCTCCGCGGACTGTAGTCAGAATACATAACCCAGTAGCCATGGCTTCATAATGAACACGAGCTAACGGTTCTTGCCACTGAGAAGCACAAACAAAAATATCACCTAATAGAAAATAATCTTGAACTCGGTCGGGTGAAACAAAACCCGTTAAACGTACCGCATCTCCTAATTCTTGTGCTTGTTTTTTCAGCGTACGCACATATTCATTTTCTTCGTTTTTTCCATACCACTTACTGCCTACTAATAAGAGAATAGCAGAAGGATGCTGTTCCAGAACATCAGGAAAAGCACTTAGCAAAATATGGGGGCCTTTTTTATCCGTTAAACGTCCAACGTAAAGAACCACTTTTCGGTCTTCTAAATTCTGTTCAGCCAATAAGCTGGCTCGACGTTCTTGTACGCCCGATGCCCATCGAGGCTGGAATCGTTCTAGATCGACTCCCGCATAAACCGGTTGGAGTTTATGCTCATAACCTGGAAATAAATTAGCAATTCCATCAGCAATAAATTGGCTCACGGTAACCACACGATCAACCCGATCTAGACAGCGATGAGCTAGTTCAGGCGTGATTTTCTTAGCATGAAACATTTCATTATGCATACTCAGAAGAAAACGACTGTTGGGTGCGGCATCAGCCACCATGGGTAAATATTTAGGTCGGTTATAGAAGATAACCCAATCAAAAGATTCTTGGGCTACAAAATTAGCGACTTCTTGATAATAAAAATCAGAGTCTCCTGGTGTTGCTCGCTGATACCGAATACCATTGTGAATTTCCTGGTCTTGCAAATTCGGATCGCTGACTGAAAAAACGGTCACGTCATGTTCTTGACTTAAGTAAGGTAAAATGCCATCAATATAGGTTTGGATTGCACCCCCACGAACACAAGGTACAGGTAACTTTTCTGTACAAACCAATACAATTTTCATGATCTTGCCAAATACTACTGTTTATGATAGGAACTTGATTGAATTTAACATTCAATTAAGTCCCTATCTATGGGAAAAGTCAAAGTATAGAAACAAGCAAGGCAGAAAGGGTTTAACCCTGTGTGTTCTCAAGATTATCTTTGATACTTAAGATGGTACACTAAAATTACAATTCATGATCGCTAGCCCATAATTTTCGCCCATTGGCTATCTAAAATATGCGATTAATGCCCAACAAATCGGTGTGGTGGGTATTGGCTCTAGTTTTCAACAGCGATCGCAGCACGCACTCTATCAGACGTATTAATCTAAACCTCAATTTGTGTACTCCATCTATGGCTTTATGGTCTGGGATATGGATAGAGTGCAGATTTTGTCCCAATGTGTCCGAATGCAGCCAGAAGGCTATCCGAATGTTTTCTGTACCGGTATAGATTTCCAAGAAATTACCCAAAACCCAGTGGGCTATCCAAAAGGAAGTTTTGAAAACGACTCTGATAGTCTTGCCATTTAGACTCTCAACTACTCGAATGTGTCTGAGATGATTTGCGAGTACAGGAGTTGGGTTTAAAAATAATAGTTTTTTACGGGATGATCCTACCATTTCTGTACTGGAGTCAACCCGTTTTTTGTCCGAGTTTTATGACATGAAGATCAATTCAATCTGCTCCTTTATTTCCCAAGAAAATTGGAGTGTTACTAAAAGTGTAACCTAACTTCCGATCCCGTGCAGTTATGCCATTCTGGGACATGGGGACACACAGACTTGCCAGATGGACCTATTCCCTATTCACCATTACTCATTACCCCTATTCTTATGACTAAACTCACTTATTTTCTTCCCCTATCCTTACTCCTCACCGGATGTCTGCACAGCACTGCACAGATCTCCGTTTTTCCTCCTACTTCTCCTAATGCCATGATTCAAGCCGCTAACTCCATGGAAAACCCTGCTGATTTGACCTCCAACGGTCTCTGGGTGACCTCAGAAGACGGTCAAACGCAAGTTTTCCCCTTAAAAAACACTTCCGTCAATGCTACGGTTTCCGGCAATGTTTCTCAGGTGGAAGTCACCCAAACCTTTGAAAATCTGTTTGAAGATCCTCTGGAAGCGGTGTATGTGTTTCCCCTGCCAGATGAGGCGGCGGTGTATGATATGGAGATTAAGTTAGGCGATCGCATCATCAAGGGTAGCATTAAAAAGCGGGAAGAAGCCCAAGAAATCTACGAACAAGCGAGAGCAGAAGGACGCACTGCGGGACTGTTAGAGCAAGAGCGGGCGAATATTTTCACCCAATCTTTAGCCAATATTCGACCGGGAGAAAAAATTGAGGTCACTATCCGCTACACGGACTCCCTGACGTTTGAAGGCGGGGATTATGAGTTTGTCTTTCCCATGGTGGTGGGACCGCGCTATATTCCGGGTAACTCAATTCAAGGAACGGAAGATACGGACCAAGTGCCCGATGCTTCTCGAATTACGCCTCCGGTACTGAGACCGGGGAGGCGATCGGGTCATGATATCCAAGTTTCTGTTAACATTGATGCTGGCGTTCCCATTAGCAATATTACTTCCACGTCCCATGAAATCTTAGTGCGAACACAGCGCAATATCACCGAAATTCAACTCTCCCCAGAAGACCAAATTCCCAATAAAGATCTCGTGTTGCGCTATCAAGTTTCTGGACAGGAAACCCAAGTGACTCTCCTGACGCAAAAGGATCGAAACGGGGGACATTTTGCCGCCTATTTAATTCCCGCTTTAGACTATCAACCCAGGGAAATTATCCCCAAAGATGTGGTCTTTTTGATAGATACTTCCGGTTCCCAGTCCGGCGCACCCATTGCCCAATCTCAAGCGTTGATGCGAGAATTTATTCAGGGTTTAAATCCCAATGATACGTTTACGATTATCGATTTTTCTAATACAGCTCGCCAGTTGTCTGCCTCTCCACTAACCAATACTGCGCAAAGTCGCCAAAAAGCCCTCTCGTATATTAATCAACTGAACGCCGAAGGGGGAACGGAGTTAATGAATGGCATCAATGCAGTGATGAACTTTCCTCCACCTCCGGAAGGACGGTTGCGGAGTGTCGTCTTACTCACCGATGGTTATATTGGCAATGACCAGGAAATTATTGCCGCAGTGCAAAAGAATCTGAAACGGGGAAATCGCTTGTATAGCTTTGGTGTCGGTAGTTCCACGAATCGATTTTTGTTAGATCGACTGGCAGAAGTGGGACGAGGAACCGTGCAAGTGGTCCGCCAGGATGAGAATATTGACCCAGTGGTGAAGAAGTTTTTCAGCCAAATTAATAACCCCGTTTTGGGCAATATTGAGGTGACGTGGAGCGGTGCAGGAGAGGCTCCAGAAATTTATCCCCTCGCGCCCCCGGATCTGTTTGCCAGTCAGCCGTTGGTGCTGTTCGGACGCAAGGCAGATAGCCAAAATGGGACGTTAACGATTCGGGGGGTTTCGGCAGGCGGAAAACGTTACGAACAGGCGTTCCCGGTCAATTTTAGGGGGGATAGTGAGGCGATCGCCCAGCTCTGGGGTAGAGCCAAAATTAAGGATCTGATGACACGAATGTACGGCGGCGAAACCAAGTCCGGAGTTGATGCAGTAACGCAGACTGCCCTCGATTATCGCCTGTTGTCTGAATATACAGCATTTATCGCTGTGAGCGAGGAAGTGCGTGTTAACCCAGATGGTCAATCTGTGCGGGTGGACGTGCCGGTAGAGTTACCCGATGGTGTGAGTTATGAGGGTGTTTTTGGCACACCTGAGGAGGATCAAGCTGTTATGCAAAGTCCTGGTAGAGCCAGCAGAAGAGGAGGAGCGAGGGGAGGATTTGCGCCTCTGGCAAGGATTGCGGCTCCCCAACCTGAAACATCTGCGCTCCCACCTGCTCCTCCCATGAATGCGATGGACATGGAGGAAATGGAATTGACAGAGGAAAGTAAAGCAGAAAGCTTACCCAACCGCATTGAGGTGGTGAAGGCTGAGGGATTAAGTGAGGAGGCGATCGCCGCTTTAACCCAATATATTCAGTCTATCTCGCTTCCTGATGAGATTTCTGGGGATCTGACCGTAGAAGTCTGGACGAATAATGGGCGTGTTCGTCGGGTGCTTCTGGATGAGGAGAATTCGACGATAGAAGACGAAGACGCTATTCGAGCGGTGCGATCGGTTTTACTCGGTTGGCCGGTTCCCAGTTCAGTTCAGGGTACAGTATCGGTAACCTTGCGGGTTAACTAGAATTGATACCATTTCTGTTTAAGTTTGCAACTAATCGATCCTTGAGAGGCAAGTTGCTCTCAGCCTCTGGTTCAGCGCATATTCCTAGAGAAATGGTCTTCTCTAGGAATATTTCAGTATGTTATTGGTTGTGGGTAAAGACTTGTACCTTATGCCCATTAATTGTGTCTTCAAAAAGAACATGCGAACAAACATCACGTAATGCTTTCCAAAGGATGGCTTCTTCGTAGTTTTCAAGCTCTCTAGGAATATAATCTAGGAGTGTTCTAGCAGCTACAACGATCAAACATTTTTTAACTCTTGAAAAAGCAACATTAGATCGATTTAAACCCAGAATAAATTTCACATTTTTGCCTATAGCTGATGAATTACTGGCTGTGGCAGAAAAAATAACATTATCACGTTCACCACCTTGTACCTTCTCTACTGTGTCAATGATATCTACAGCATTGCCATAATAATCTGCTAGTTCTGTTTTCAGTAGCGATCTTTGAGCGCGATGAGGGGTAAGAATTGCAGTAGATCTATCAGGAACTTCTCCTGCTGCACCAAGAATGGTTTGGATTATTTGTACTTCAAGTGGATTGCTAAGTTTGGATTCACGTTCATCATGCAGAACCAGATAAAGTCCTCCATTTGCCTGTAAAAGGTTTTCCCAAGTTCCTGCAATTGGATATCCTTGTATATTTTCATTTGTTTTGCCTCCTTGTAATTCAATATTGTCTTTGTGATAAAGACCTGCAATAAGTTCACGAATAACGGGTGGTAAACGGAAGCTAAAACTTAAAGCAGAACGTAATATTGATTGATCTGATACTGGAACATCAGAGTTTTCTTTTAAATTTTGAATAGCTTGATAAGCACTAACATAAGGTTGATATAACAAAACAGGAGGACGATCTTCATTTTCCCAGTCATGGGTAATAATGGGAGCGAGTTGTCTATGATCTCCTGCTAACATAATTTCACCATCTTCTTTAACTAACGTAGCTAAAGCTAAAAAGTGAGGAAATACCATCATACTTGCTTCATCAACGATTAGAGTAGTTGTTTGAAAACCTTGGGGATATTTTTTGAAAAATGTAGCTTTACCCTTTAATGTATCTACCGTCTTCAAAATGGCATTTGTTGTTCCACCAATAACCACTAAAGAATTTTTCCACATGGATTTCATATCTGTCAATAAACAACTGCTAGTATCTAAATATTTCACGTTTTTGTCCTGAAAAACATCCTGTTCTTTACCATCAACTCGACTCAGTTCAATTGATGGCACCTTTAAACTTAAATCAGTAGCATGTTTTTGCAGAATTGGTAAAAGATTCTCTAAACGTAAGAGTAAATTATCTACAGACGTATGTGTATGACCAGTAATAAGAACAATATCGCCAGGATGACAACGTGCTAAGATTCTTAGAAAAGTAGCGATCGCAGTAGTTTCTGTTTTCCCTGTTCCTGGTGGCCCTTGCAAAAGTTGAATTCTGCTATTTAGTCCGTCAAGAGCAGCTTCAATTTGTTTCTGGTCTAGTTTTTTGCTATTGGGTAAGGGTAACGTCTCAACTAGATTTCGATATAGTTTTAAATTACTCTCTGAAACAGGAGTTTGTGCAGGAATTTGAGGTTTTTGCGGGGCTAACCATTGACAAACATGATTTCCTCGGCTGTTTTGTAATTTTTGATCGACTTTTCCAGCAACAAAATCTGAGGGACTTTCATCAATAGTGGCAAAAGTATAAACATCTTCTTCTGGGTCATAAAAACGACCACGGATTTGGTAGCGATCTCCACCTATTTTTTGTCTAACAGCTAATACAATACGTCCATTATTCCAATTTATGTCTTCTACAACGCATGTACTTCCACCCGCAAAAAGCTGCTTGATGGTTTGACCTTGATGTGGATTATCAGAAGCAGGAGTAAGTCTAATAAAAGAACCTACGTCAATGGTACAATTAGCTTGTAACACTTCAGAGGTTATATTGTATCCATCAAGATTAATTTCTGCTCTTAGCTTTTTATTTTCATCGGATCTAACATTTGCCACAGGTATTGTTCGGCCTGAAGAAATACGATATATGGGTGGTATCAAATGTTTGGCAATCCAATCTGTCACTTTAACATGCTGATCTAATCGTAAAAAATCAATTCCTGCTTGGGCTGCATTGTCTACACCTAAATTGAAATCTGGTAAATTTGCAATGATCAAAGATTCTTTTGTAATTTCTGGATTCTTAAAGCGAATTCCCTCTTCAACCCATCTAATAGCATGAGTACGAGCGCGAAAATATTCTTTTAAATAATTAGGTTTTTGTGCTTGATTATACCGCTCAATAGATTTTTTTAATTTTGGTTTATGTTTGAGTTCATTGGGATTGGGAAGTTGCCGCCAATACGCTCGAAAATAAGCTGCACTCAGAGAATTAAAGTATCTGAGTCTAACTTCAAACTGATGCTTACGAGGATTGGAGGTTTGTGATGTTGCCCATTGATGATTACCATCTATTGCTAAATTCGTTTTAAAGTCAAATACATCTTGAGAAAAAACCCGATCTAAAATCACAATTTTTCCTGCAATCTTCCTGTGCCAATGATAACGTCTTCCAAACCACTTAAGAGAACTAACAACAGCTAAATCTCTTCCTGTCCATCCAAGAGCATAACGTCGATCCACTTCATCAGACAGACACGAGTAAATAAGTTGATCTAAACTTTCCCGACATCCTAATAACTCTCTTAAATGACTGAGTAGTTGCGAACTAACGCGAGAACAACCTTCAACTAATTGAGTCATTTCCTGACGTGACCAAACATAAAAATGAATAGGAGCTTGTTCTGTTTCAGCAACACAGGCAATCGCATCTACTAATTCGAGTAAAAATCCTTGAATCAGTTCTTTTTCAGATCCATTATCTTCTTTATAATCTCCCGACCATGGAGATGTCTTGAATTTAATTAAATCCTCTCCTTCAAGTTCTTTTTCTTGGTAAACAGGCTTATTGTTTTGATTGTGCCCTGATTCAATATATTCTTTAATATTAGGATCTGGCTTCCATTTCCCACATTGATCTTTCTTAAATTTGGGATCTAACTTCCCTTCACTTTTGGTGACATGAGCAGCTAATGCACCTATTCTATTTTCAACGTAATCATACTCAACAGAAAGATAGACACGAATTAAACGTTCTCCATCAATTATATGTTCTGGAAGCTGACTTTTACCAGAATAATTGAGTGCCTCTACTTCATGATTATCTGGATCTAAATCTCCATCTGGAAGAGTCTGTCTACGAGTTTTTGCTTTTACTTGAAGCATATCCAAACTTTCTGTAAAGCTGATATCTTGCTGTAGTTGTCTAGCTTGATTTCCTTGTAAATCAATTTCAGCTAAATCATCAATATTGTTAATCCCAATTTTCTTTAATGACTTAACAATTGATGCATCTACTCCCAGTAATTCTAAACCTCGTTGCCTTGCACTCTCCGATAAACAATGAACACTCAATGTACAATCACTACATTTTTCATCTAATTGATAGTCTAAATTACTTAAGTCAGTCTGAACAATGTATTTGAGTACACCATCAGAAGAAACCAAACGATTAATGTCCGCTTCTATGGTATCTAAATTCAAACAATTAGCTTGAATGATATCTTGATTTTTGTTAGTATTTTCATCGATACGAACGACAACACATTCAATATTTTCACCTGTAAGCTCTATGCCATTAATAAAAATGGGCTGAGTTTTAATTGATTCGCAAATCATCATTCGATACAAAGCAACTTGTACGTGATGATACGTTCTATCTTTTCGAGATGCTTTACATTCAACCAGTCTGATTTTAGGACAATTGTTTTCCCACAAAACAAGGACAAAATCAATTTTGCCACTAATACAAAACTGTCCTAGTGTTTCCTTTATAGAAATTTCTCTTCCATAAGCCTTTTGGTTGACTGACAAATTAGCTAAATCTTTAACAAAGCTGTTCCATTCTGTTGATTGATCTACTTCTGATTGATCCGTGATTCCAATGACATTGACTAATCCTTGTTGCTTAAGTAAGGACTCCCACTCATCCTCTCTTTTTTTACCTTCTGCTTCTAGCACAGGATCTAAAGAAGTTGCAAAAATCAACTGATTGAAAGGAATCTCTTTTGCCAGTTTATAATTATCAAGCTTTAATTTGAAGCGGCGATCGCAGGATTGATATCGAACATATTCACTGATATCAGTAGCATTGATTGAGTAATTTGACATAATCTTAACCTCTAGCTCTATATGGCTTGACTTCCAAGCTATAGCTGTAGTCACTGACTATACACTAAATTTCACATTTCCCGCAGATTAACCCGATCGTCCTTGAGGATTCCACTTGAAGAGCCTCGTAATTGTTCGGCAATGTGACGTGCTTCTAGACGGTTCACGCCTAAAAACTGAGCAAATTGGCCTTCAGTTTTCGATCGCTACTAGGGTGGTGCGGGAAACCTCAAGCTCTTGAGCAGCATCAGCTTGAGTCATGCCTCGTTGTTCTCGCGCTTGTTTGAGAGATTTCCCTAATTGTTGGCGATTGATTGTGTCCAGGATGTTCGCAACCATAATGCCCTCAAGCTTTTGAAGTAAGAGTTAGTGATGCATTACTGATGGTTTGATTGTCATTCAAAGGCGGATCTAAAATTCCCATAGATAGCTGAGGCTCTACATTGTGCTTCCAGAGAGCGGCTGAATCGGTGGGAGACATGGCAATGAGATTTAGGTTGGGGAGTTGTATTGTAATAATGACTTACCATTGAAGATCGTCATATAAATCGGCTAAGGAGATCTCACAAGGTAGAGAAGTTAATTGTACTGAATCTTCTCTAGTTTTGTATTCAGAAAAGACCCATTGATTGGCTTGGGCTTTGTAATAATGCTCAACCTTGATTTGATATTGATCGATTAACAGATACTCTTGAAAACTGGGAATACTGCGATATTTTGTTTGAGAAATAGAGGGATCTTGCTTTTAGTTTAGCGAGTTGGCAAGGGGTAAAAACTCAAATCGAGGTAAAATAGAGGTTATTTTCTTTATCTGCGGTAGCTTGGTTAAGATGAATCGCTTGCAATTTGAAGCCACTTTGGAAGGGTTAACGCCACGACGACGGCAGGTGTTAAAGTTGGTGTTAGCGGGAGTAGGCGATCGCGCGATCGCCCAATCCCTCCATATCGAAACCTCCACCGTTCGCAAGCATATCGAAAACCTCTGTCGCGCTTTTGGCATTGACAGTGAGTTTCCCGACGATCGCACCTCGAAACGCCCGGAATTAATTGCCCTGTTTCATCAATACCAACCCGACTGGGTGACAACGCCCCAGATTTCATCTAACTCTAGCCCTTATCCACTCTGCAACCGAGAGGTTTATATCCTTGTCGATCAAAGTGGTTCCATGGTGCGCAAAGATGCAGATACTGGGAAGCAAACTCGATATGAATACTTAGCAGAAATCGTCGAAGGACATTGTGCGGCTATTTTAGCGTATCGTCACGAAGAGCAAGGGATCTGCGATCGCCTCACACTCCACTTTTTCAGTCGTCAGCGCACTCCTCCCTCCCCAATCTCCATCACCGATCCATCCAATATTCACAAACTCTTTATCGAAAATCAACCCAAAACCAAAACCTTTATTACACCCACCCTCGAACACTCCATTAATAGCTGGATCTCTCAACCCCATCCTATCCCTAACGGAGCCTTTTTTATCATCTATACCGATGGTCAATTTGACGATGAAGAGCGATTTATCGAACATCTGAAAACCCTCTGCCAGCATATCGATCACCACAGTCAAGCAAAAGTAATCGTTTTAGGCTTAGGAGAAGACATTAATATTGAACATTTTCTCACCCTAGACTTCAACTTAAATCAAATTATGGCAGCTAATATTTTCGTCTTTGATTTAATCAACGAAGTCGATGATATTATCGAACTCCTCTCGCGCCAACTTACAGAAACACCCCACCTAGCCTTTCCCCACTGGGTGAAAATTCGCTATCCCCAGGTGGTTGAACAAGCCCTATCGATTAAAGATTAGATCGATTTATACTTTTTCTAAACAGTTTTTTGCCTGTTCTGATTCATGGGAGATAAATTGAGCGGGTCGGACATACAGCGCTTCGCGCTGTAAGCGTCCCCCCTCCCCAAAAAATTCGATCGCTCTTGAGAATTAAGAGAAGTTTTTGTAACTTCGATAACTTTTATTCACAATAAAAAGTAACTTTTTCACTGTTTTTAGGGTAATACTCTTCTTTGCAGAGAATGAAGATATTAACGACATCAGATCGACGGGAAAAATAGTTACTGAGTTGCTTGACAAATAAATCATCTCCAATATTCCTCTGTCCATAATATCCCATCAGCAAAATATTCATGGATTTTCCTCGGTAAACTTTGTAGAATTATTATATCCCATCTTAAGAGAACTCTTTTGTTCGCCGACTTTCACTCTGAGAGCCAATGATTAAAAACTCATACTATTCCAGGTTTCTGCTGCATCTGATATTGCTCGATCGACCGTTTTTTCGTCTAACATAGCGGCTTGTAGGTTGTCGTAAATGGCTCCTTTTAATTCAGTTAATCCTTTCATCGCGGGAATCAAAACTTCTGCCGAGTCTAATTGTTGGGAGCTGATTAAGCGGGCAATTTCTACGGGAGTAGACTGGGGAGTAGACTGAAGTTCACTTTGATACTCTTGTACGGATTCTACGGTAGAGGGTAAGACATTGGCTGCTTGGATAAAGGCCAGTTGGTTTTCAGGGTTGGTAACGAAGAGGGCAAATTTGAGGGCGTTTTCGGGTTGATCGGTTTGACGAGGGATGACTACGTTCATGACGGCAACGTTGATTTTACCGGTATTTCCGGTGATTTGGGGAGAACTTTGGGTGACTTCGGCAATAGTGGGAGCGTTGGTGGCGATCGCATTCATAAATTCTGGGCCAGAGAATAATAGTGCCACTTCGCCAGCTTGGTATAATTCAATGGCTCGCCGATGTCCCTGGGTTAGCACTTCCCTGGGTAACCAGCCTTTTTGGTATAAATCAACCCAATATTGAAAGGCGGCTTTACCTTCTGGGGTATTAAACGCAGCTTTGCCTTCCTCATCCACTAACGTCACCCCCATTTGTACCATGGACTCTAGGACTTCCGAGGAATCTTCAGGGACAAAGGTGACAAAAAAGGCGAATTTCCCAGTTTTTTCTTTCACCTCTTGGGCGACTTGTGCCAATTCGGCATAGGTTTTCGGAGGTTCCGTAATGCCCGCTGCCTGTAGAATGGATTGATTATGTAGAGTGATGCGGGTAGTGAGATACCAAGGTAAACCGAACGTCATCTCGTTGAGGGTATTGGCTTTCCAAATACCGGGTAAATAGAGAGAGCGATCGCCCTCACTAATACGCTCCTCCAGGGGCAACCATGCTTGACGAGCCGCCAAGGTAGAAGCAAAATTGGGATTCAGATTCACTACATCTGGAGCCGTTTGTGCTGCCACAGCCGTTAAAATTTTACTCTCCATGGCTGCCCAAGGTACATCCACCCAACGAATCGTTATTCCTGGATTTTCAGCCTCAAACTCGGCAATCAAATCATTGAAATAATCCGTAAACTTAGGTTGTAATTGCATCGTCCAAAATTCTACTTCCCCGGAAGCAGAATCCTTGGGTTGGGGCGTGCCACAACTCATAAGCCAAGTCAGACAAAAGGCGATCGCCATCCATACCCAAAACGACTTGCGACGAAGAGAAAACATCATACACCCACCTAAATAGGAGAAGCTCTAATTATCAAGCATCCAAGCTCAATAATCAATTGACCGATACATTAAGCCACAATTTAAGCTATAACAGGAATATTACAAACCTCTTCTTGAATCAAGAGGCGATCGCCCGACTCCAGATTAGGTTCAAGACTGTTGACTAAATGTTTAGATCATCAACTATGTACAGCTTAGTCTAAGTCTGTCATAGTTGGTCTAAAGTTTTTCAGAACGGAAGCTACTACTGTGAATCTTCTTGACAACCTCAAAGGTTTATTATCTAAACGGCCAAAAGGGATTGGAGTTGAACTGACTCCAGAACAGATTAATATTGTTCAAGTCCTGAAAAAGGGTCAAGCATACAAACTTCAATCTTTCCACTCTATAGAAGTGCCAGAAGGTATCTATGAAGATGGACAGATTTTAGATGCTCCTGCGATGGCAGAACTGATTCAAAGCTGTCTGGAGGAAAATAAAATTACCGTAAAAAATGCCGCTTCTGCGGTATCTGGACGAGAAGCAGTAACCCGCCTGATCCCTGTCCCGGCTGAGTTAGATGATAATGAACTGCGGGAAATGGTACTAAACCAGGAAGCCGGATTATACCTGCCTTTCCCGCGAGAAGAAGCAGATGTAGATTACCAGAAACTCGATCTGATGGTCGATGATGATGGTATTGAAAAGGTCCGGGTTTTATTAGTAGCGACGCGCAAAGAGGTCACCGATAATTATATTAATACCTTTGAACAGGCTGGGTTACGTCTGGATGTCTTAGAAATTAGTAGCTTTTCTCTGATTCGTACCATTCGCGAAGAATTGCGACACTTTGCCCTAGGGGAAGCTGTGGCGATCGCTAATATAGAATTTGAAGGCACAGAAATTGCGATCGTTGTTGATGGAGTACCCCAATTTTCCCGTACCGTTCCCATCGGCACCAGCCAGATCCAAAATGCCCTCTGTCAAGCGATGAACCTGCCCCCATCCCGGAACCCCGAAATTCTCCAAGGAATGACCATTCCCCTAACTCCCGTAGATAGTGTACAAACCGGTATGACTGGCTCCAACCCTGGCGCGGCTGCTATGGTAAGAGTATTGGGAGAATTGGCCGATGAACTGCGCCGATCCATTGACTTTTATGTAAACCAAGGGGAAAACCAAGAAGTCGCCCAACTCCTGCTCGCCGGGAGTGGGGCGGGGATTGGTCAATTAGATGAATTTTTAACTCAAAGGCTCAGTGTTCCCACATCCCAAGTCGATCCCATTGAAGCACTGTCGTTGGAAATAGACCAGGAAATCCCCCCTGCCCAACGGCCTGGATTGGGTATCGCCTTGGGCCTAGGCTTACGATATGTGATATAGAGGAAAACACCCATGTATGGACTCGATATTAATTTTCTTAAGGATAGACCTGGATATTTAGAGACTCCTGCAACTAACCAAAAAGGAGGGGGAGGCAGTAGCGCTAGTCCCACGAATGCAATTCCCATTATCGCCGGTTTGGTTGTAGGAGCAGCCGCTGTGGGTGGAAGCTTGGGGGTAAAACTATTCGTTATTGACCCGCAAAATGCCGATCTGCAAGCTCAATTAGATGGGATTAACGCTAACATTGAACAACAAGAGGCGAAAACCCAGGAAATTGGGTCAATACAAACCCAAACTGAGGCGATCCGCGCCCAAACCCTGGCCCTGGCAACAGTGTTTAACCAGATTAAACCCTGGTCAGCTCTGCTGCAAGAAATCCGCGATCGCGCTCCGGCAAGCATTCAGATTAGTAGTGTTGAACAAATCGAGTTACAATTTCCTGACCCCAATGCCTCTCCAGAAACCCCAGACGCAACCCTGAATGTCAAAGGGCTACAAATTCAGGGAAGTGCCCGCAGCTATGATGATGTCAATGATTTCATGCTGCTGCTGAAAAACTCCGATTTTTTAGCTGGCGACAAAACTAAACTTCTTCGTGCGAACCTTCAAGCGAACAATACTCAAGTCGAAGTGCCAGAAGGTAGCGATTTAGAAGTTAGCCTGCCAGATGTGGTGGCCTTTAACATTGAAACACCCCTATCCGACAAAGGGGCATCAGAATTAATGGCCCAACTGGAAAGTAAAGGAGCAATTGGCTTAGTTAGTCGGATTGAAACATTAAGAGAAAAGGGGATTTTAGAATAATGACACTAGCAGGAGATTTAGGAACAGTTGGGGCTGAAGACGAAGGTAAAGGCGGTAGTCCAATTAATCTATTTATTGGTATTGGCATTGGTGTAGTGGGTTTAGGAATAGCGGCATTTTTAGCCTATAGCCAAGTCCTGCCGGCCATGGAGAAAAATAAGGAACTGCAAGCCGAGGTTAATGATAAACAAATTCAGGTTAGACAAGAGCAAGAATTGCAAAATCAGCTTCTGGCAGCCCAAGAAGATCAAGAACTAGCCAAGCAACAAAGCCAAGATGTGACGACCTTATTTGCAGATGATGCCGCCCTGGATACTCTACTGCTCGATATTAACCGTATTCTTAAGGAGCGGGGGGTGGAGTTAATGCAGTTTGAGCCAGATTCTCAAGGCATACAATTAATAGAAGATGGCTCCTTGGGGACAGAAGTTGATAGTAAGCTCAGAAGCCAGGGTTACCGCCTCCAATTTTCGGGAACCTTCGATCAGACTCGTTTGGTATTACTCAATCTTGAGCGCCTGCAACCTTTGTTAGTGGTAGATTCTATGAGAGTCACGGTTGATCCATCTTCCCAAGAGGTATTGTATCAAGGGGGGAATTTAGTGGCCCAGAATGCACCTAAACTCATGACAGAAATGGAAATCAAGGCTCTACTTCCTGCTGAACTCCCACCACCACCGCCACCGGAAGCTGAAGCTGAAGCTGAAGCTGCTCCTGAAGGTTAAAACGCACACCATGCTATAGGGGAGAAAACTGTTTCTCTCCTATAGCATGGCGCGTAGATCTTCAAATAAGCGGTGAGCTTCGTCAATTTCAAAGTCTTCGAGTCGCTCTTCAAGTCGGTGAATTTTCGATTCTAGGGGCGTATCGATCGCCTCCTGTTTCAAATCATCGACTAACGAGATCGCCTCAATCAAATCAGTCTCGAGTAAATCGAGAATCTCACTAATTAACTGGGCAATGCGCTCCTGGTTCCACTGCTTCTGCTCCTCGAGAGTATCTGGTAAATGTTTAATACCCTCTAATACCTGATCTAATGCTTCGAGTAATCCCACCTGACCAGCTTGTAACTGTTCAACATTGAGAGAATCTAACCTTAACATCTCTTCGACCTTCACTGCCCAGACATATACCCGATTAGCTCCAATATTACCCGCTGCTCCTTTCAAACCATGAACCTGCTCTTGTGCGGGTAACCACTCTTGGCGGCCAATTGTCCCTTTGAAATGTAAGCCAAAGTCCTGGTAGTGCTGATAAAATAACTTCAGTAATCCTTGATACCCTTGCCAGTTTCCTTGCATACGGGATAAACCGGCTTCTACATTAATCCCTGGTACAGAGGGATAAACAGGTTTATCCTTCTCCTGCTGGGCTATATGCTCTACTTGCTGTTGACTCTCCTCCGGTGTGGTATACATTCCCGGAGCAATCCAGCGCAGAAGAGCTGAGTATAAGGCTTCGGGATTCACGGGTTTTGCGACATGATCATTCATACCTGCGGCTAAACTTTTAGCCCGATCGCCATCCATAGCATGGGCAGTCATCGCCACAATCGGCACCGTCGCAAACCGTTCTGTTTCTAAATTCCCTTCCTCTGCTATAGCGCGAATCTCTCTAGTGGCGGTTAATCCGTCAACTTCAGGCATCCGAATATCCATCAAAATCAGATCAAAAGCGTGCGATCGCACTTTCGAGATTGCCTCTTTACCATTGATCGCCCACTCGACCTTCAGCCCCACACTCTGCAACAGTTCCCGTGCAATTAACGCATTCACCTCATTATCTTCGACCAACAAAATCTGAGCGCCCTCGATCTGTTTGAGTTGTTCATCCAAAGCAGAAGAGGAAGCGATCGATAGATTTTGATTAAAAGGGATGTTGTACCCTAAAACCAAAAGAATCGTCTCCAATAATTGGGAGCGATTAATGGGTTTGGTGACCAACACCTTCGGGTCTAACCAGGGAGCAGTTTCTAGAATACGCTCTTCCGTATGAGCTGTCACCATTAACATGTGGGCAATACCCGCCAAAAGGGGATCGGCTTTGATCCGTCTTAAGGTTTCCAAACCATTCATGTTGGGCATATAAGCATCAATTAAGACTAGATCAAATGGAGCCAAGTCCCTTGCTGCTTCTAAAGAGGCGATCGCCTCCCCTCCAGAACCCACTGCCATTGCTTCCAAGCCAAAAGAATGTAAGATCTTCACGAGCATCTCCCTAGAGAAGGGATGATCGTCAACTACTAAAGCCTTTGAACCAGCTAAATTAGGAATCTCTAGGGATTGAGAGTAATCCCCTAAAGCACACAGATAGGGGAATTCCAATTCAAAGGAAAAGGTCGTCCCTTGATTAACCTCACTTTTAACCTCAATCATACCTCCCATCAAGGTCACCAGACGTTTGCAAATCGCTAATCCTAACCCAGTGCCCTGATACTTGCGACTAATGGATGCATCTGCTTGAGTAAAGGCTTCAAAGAGGGTATCAAGCTGATCTGAGGTTAAACCGATACCGGTATCATTGACTTCAAATTTAAGCTTGACCAACCTTTCCGTTAAGGCCAAGGTCTCAATGCTAATCATTACACAGCCTTTTTCCGTAAATTTTACTGCATTACTGGTAAAATTAATCAAGACTTGGCTCAACCGCAGAAAATCCCCTATCACATAACTGGGGACATTGCTATCGACTTCAAACAACAGATCCAAACCCTTTTCTTTTGCTTTAAATGAAAACAGATTATATAAGTTATCTAAAATTGTTTCTAATTGAAAAGAGGCATATTCTAACTGCATTTTCCCTGCTTCAATCTTAGAGAAATCCAAGATATCATTTAGGATGGATAACAAGGAATGGGCGGAACTCTGAATCTTTTTCAGATAGTCTTTTTGCTCCTCATTTAAATCCGTTTTTAGGATCAAATGCGTCAACCCTAAAACTCCATTCATAGGGGTGCGAATCTCATGACTCATCAAAGCTAAAAATTCACTTTTGGCACGATTAGCATATTCGGCAGCTTCTTTAGCTTCTTGTAGTTCTTGTTCCGCTAATTTGTGTTTTGTAATGTCTACAGACATGCCAATCATGCGGATGGGTTGTCCCTCTGGATCGCACACCACTGTAGCATTCACTTGAAACCAATGCCAGAATGGATTGATAAGATTGGGATCGGCACAGACTCGATGTTCAATTTGGAAAGAACCCCGTTCCTTAATCGCCTTTTGATTGGCGTGATGAAGCCTCTGAACATCATCAGGATGAACCAGGGCTAGGGCTTGAGCGCAGTCCATTTCTACGGGCATATCTTGATTAAGAGTGGAAGAAAAATATATGCTCTTCGTTCGTAAATCTTGTTGCCAGGCGATCGCCCCAGAGACCTCTAATGCTAACAATAATTGGGTTTCCCTTTCTTGTAAGGCTAGTTCAGCTAGTTTCCGAGCGGTGATATCAAAGCGAATGGTTAAATATTGAAAGGCTTTACCTTGGCCATTAATGAAGGGCACAATAGTACTCGATACCCAATATAATTGGCCATTTTTAGCACGATTACAAATTTCTCCGTTCCAAATTTTCCCCTGGCTAATGGTACCCCACAGATATTGGAAAAAGGCTGCGTCATGGTAACCTGAGTTAATGACCCGATGGGTTTTGCCGATCAGCTCCTGTTGTGAGTAACCTGATAGGGAACAGAATTCCTCATTGACATAAGTAATGATTCCTTGAGCATCAGTAATGGCTACAAGAGCGGATTGATCTAGGGCTTCCTTAAAAGTCGATAACTCAGCAATCAGCTCTTGTCGTTCTAGCTCAGCTTGTTTGCGGGCTGTAATCTCTCGGAAAATTCCCTGAATCAAGGTTTCTCCTTCAATGGTAATGACAGAAGTTGAAACATCAACAGGGATGAGATCTCCAGTTTCAGATTCGCACTCTATATCCAATAATTGATGAATGTCCTGATTGGCGATCGCCTCAAATGCCTCTTCCATCTCTGATAATGTTTCTAGTGGAAACACATCACTCCAGTGCATTTGACAGAAGGTATCCCGACTATAACCGAATAATTGTTGTGCCTTAATATTGACTTCCTGAATTTTGCCCTGTCGATTCGTTAAGATAATAGCATCACCGGCTCCATCCATCAGCGCTCGATAGCGAACTTCCCGATCCTTCAAGGCAGCAGTGCGCTCAATCACTTTATTTTCCAGTTGCTGATTAAGTTCTTCGAGCAGGCGACTTGCTCGTTGGCGTTCGAGTTCTGCTCCTGCACGCGCTGCAAACACTCTGAGGATCTGTTCTGCCCATTGGGGATTTTGCAGAGGTTGGGTATCTAAAATACAAAGGCTACCGATCGCTTCTCCCTGAGCATTATAGATGGCAATTCCCAAATAGCTTTCAGCACCTAGCACTCCTAAATCGGGATCGTCAGGAAAATGTTCCTTCACAGCATTAATACAAACATAAACTCCCCGATCAAGAGCTTGTTCGCAAGGAGTATTCGCGATCGGATAACTAAATTGGGTGTGCCATTGACCTTTCCCCCAAAAGGCTAAAGTAGAAAGCCGATTGCCAACAATTTCTGAAACTAGAGCATAGGAAACATTGAGGGCTTCACTAATATACTTAACCAAGGCCGGAAAAAAATTGTCTCCTGTGGTTGCTGCGGTTCCAATCACCAGATTATCTAACGCTCTTTGCGTTTGTTTTCGTTGGGTAATATCTTGCATCAGCCCCAACACATAGGTTGTCCCTTCTTCACTCTGGAGTAAAGAGGTTGAGATAGCGATCAGTCGTTTCGATCCATCTTTATGTTGAATTTCCCATTCTTCAGCTATCAGGTTATGTCCGTCTCGCATCTGCTCCATCCGGGCGATCGCCTGCTGTTGAATCTCTGGATCGGGATATAAACTCTGATACCAGCCTAATCGATTGATTTCGTCTAAACTATAGCCAGTAATCCGTTCTATTTGCTGATTCCAGACGGTAAATTGCACAAAGGGAAATTCTTCTATGTGATGACATACACATAACCCTTCTGCCATTTGATCTAAAATTTGCCCAGAAAAACGGTTTTCTTGTTCTACATGCAATTCGGCTGATTTGCGATCGCTAATATCAATGATACTCCCGACATAACCCACCACTTCCCCAGTATGATCTCGCTCAACCACCGATTGTCCATACACCCAGATTATACGTCCATCGGCATGTTGCAGGCGGTACTCTAACTGACAAGGACTATGGTTTTCCATAGCTTGTGTCCAAACATCTCTCACCCGGGGACGATCCTCTGGATGTATTACATATAGCCATTGATCTCCCAAGGCTTGCTCTAGGGAAACTCCCGTCAGGGCAGACCATTTACTATTGACATAAATACACTTGCCCGATTGATCTGTGCGAAAAATACCCACAGGAATTGCTTCTGCTAGACTCGCGTAGCGTTGCTCACTTTCGCGCAGGCGATTTTGGGCTTCTTCTTTCTCCCGAAGTTCTTGTTGTAGCTTTTCGTGGGTCGTTGCCTGTTGAATGGCAATCTCCAATTGCACTGCTAAAGTTTGCAATAGCTTCACTTCCGACGGTTTCCATTGCCGGGGTTGCAGGCTTTCGCTGACATTCAGCCAACCCCACAATTCACGGCTACAACAATATAGAGGGATGAGGATTTGCGATCGGATCTGCAAATCTCTCAACTGTTGGCGATAACACTCTGGAATGGAGATCATCTCAATATCAGCGATCGCTCCAATATCTTCGGGATCATAAGACTGATTGATTTGTTCTGGACAACAGCCCAACATCCTCTCTCCCAAGTGAGAGGATTGTCCTTGATCAATCGATTCAGCGACTACTAGCACTTCCCCATGGGGTTGCCAGTGCCAAATCTGCACCCGATCTGACTCCAGTAAGGGTCTAACCTGTTCCACCGTCGTTTGCAAAATGGTTTCTAAACTCAGAGAAGAGCGAATCTGAGTGGCGACATCGGCAATTAATTTTTCCCGCTCTAATTCAGCATTCCGAGCTTCGAGTAAGGCTATCCTCTGTGCTTCAAGTTGCATGACTTCTTGTTCTAAATCGTCAGCTAATTTATACAGTTCTAGAGGATCGAGCGCTTCCAATAGATTCGTTTCTGTGATAATCCCACAGAGTTTTCCTTCAGAAGAGGTGACGACGACACGCCGAATCGAATACTTCTGCATCAATTGCTGAACAGACAATAGGGAGTCTCCTGGTTGCACGGTAAACACGGGATAACTCATCACTTTCTCGGTGATCGCCCGTTCCAAATCGACTCCCAAAGCATGAAATTGCACCACATCATGCGCCGTGATAATGCCGACCGGAAATCCTTGCTCGGCGATCACCACACAACTAATCGAATGCTTGGCCATCACTTGGGCTATATGCAAGAGGGAATCCTGGGGACTCGAGCAAATTACCTTCTGTGTCATTACTTCTTGTACCAGACACAAGCGCAATAAATCTATGGGTCCAGATAGTTGCCTCAGACTCTCATCTGTTACCAATCCAACCAAGTTCTCTTTAGGGTCAACAATCGGTAGATGGCGAATGTGATGCTCTTTGAGTAAATTAATCCCGCCACATAAATCCATGAACTCTTCCTCTTTCAAGGTAATCACTGGATGGGTCATCACTGCTCCTAGGGTGAGTTGGTCTAGGGGTTGCTCTTGAGCTAATAGGCGCACTAGATCTTGTTCTGTGATAATACCGATAACTTTTTTCTTTAATGTGATGATAACACAACCAGAAACCGATTGAATATACGGATTCTCCGCAACTCTCTGGTTGCCTTGAGTCAAGTTACAATGACTATGAACAGTACTCATTTTAGCGATCGCTTCCCTCACCAAAGTATCGGTTGATGCGACCAGAGGTTTCCGGACAATAGCACGGTAACCCTCACCTCGTTTAGTCAGGATTGTCGGATTAAAAAACATGGCTCATATCAATTAAAAATTAAAAAAATTAAAAATTAAAAATGGCTCTGGGTCGGGGCCAGTTGACCCACTGCGAGGCTAATACAGGATCGTGAGTCGTCCTATCTCTGCTCTCATAGATTAACTGAACCCAGTCAATAGTGCCATACGAGGAAACTTTATCATTCAGTACAAGTCCCTCGTAATAATTTAATTATTAATGGTTAATCTTTAATATTTAATCGGGAGCGTAATCTTAAAAATTGAGCCATGGGGTTTATTGTTACTCACCTGAATGTCCCCCCCATGGGCCTCTACGACTAATTTACAGAACGCTAGGCCTAATCCAATCTGTGAAATATCAGGCAAAATATTGCCAATTTCGTATTTCTCAAAAATCTTCTCTTTCAAAGACTCTGGAACTCCAGGCCCCTTATCCAGGACTTCCAACGTAATGGGCCCAGAAATGGGAGCATTTAAGTGAATAATAATCTGACTATCGACAGGCGAAAACTTAATGGCATTGGAGAGTAAGTTATCTAATACCCGATGCATCATCGCTTCATCAATGGCAATGACGCTTCTGGGTTCTTCTGAGTAGAGGGTAATTAAGATTTGATTTCTATTAGCAGCGATCTCTTCAAAATTAGAAATGGCTGAACTCACCAGGACAGCTAGATCCATTTCTTGTAAGTTCAGGCGAACTTTCCCCGATTCTAAAAGAGAAATTTTCAATAAATCATCAATTAAAACTTGCAGCGCTTGGGCTGAATGATAGATTCTATCGAGTTTATCTTTTTGTTTTTCTGGGCTATACTCCCGGGTTCTGAGTAGCTCTAACCCAAATAACACACTGCCTAGAGGGTTTCGTAAATCATGCACTACCATTTTCACCATATCTTCCCGTAATTTGAGCAGGCTTTCTAGCTCGTCATACTGCTGCTTAATTCGGAGCATTGAGGAGATACGAGCGCGAAGTTCCATCCCATTCACGGGTTTGCTGATAAAGTCGTCTGCTCCTGCATTCAAACAACGGGCGAGATCTGATTTTTCACTTAATGCCGTGATCATAATAATGGGGACAACTTTCCATTTAGCCAGAGATTTAATCTGCCGACAAACTTCAATCCCATCAATTCCAGGCATCATCACATCCAGGAGAATCAGACCTGGATTGTAGGTTTCTAGAGAAGTCAGGGCCTCTTGACCATTGGCCGCATAATAGAGGTTGTAGTCCTGGTTACTCAATAGGGTTTCAATAACATCAAAATTATCGGGTTCATCATCAACAATTAAAATAGAAGACTCATTGATCTGATTCATCTGTTTATTTACCCTATGTCTGGTCTAGATTAGGTGACAATTCCCCACTCTGATCTAGCCTAGTGCCTTGAGCACAGCTTCGCCAACGGTAGAGTGCTGGATTCTCCATCTAGTTTTTAGATCGAGATGTCGCGTGTCTGAGTGAGGCTTTGCCCAGCTCTACTTCCTTAATCAAGATCCCAGAATTAACATCATTATTGCCCTATACTCATTGTCCCGGTTTACCACAGCTCTATACGCCACTCGTTGAAATTAGATTTCGTTACGTAAGGCTCTCTGTTATATCTGTGTCGCGGGTGGGTCTATGGACCCTATCCATTATACTCTATACTGTAAAGAAGAGTACCCTTTATTTTGGGGGCTTTCATGCCGACATTAACTCTTAGGGTAGAACGCGCTACTCTCTGGCTGTTTAAGCAAAAAGCTGCTCTATGAGAGTAACTAATTGTTTGAGTTTAACCGGTTTACTCAGGTATTCATTGGCTCCTGCTTCTAGGGTTCGATCGCGATCGCCTTCCATCGCTAAAGCAGTTAAGGCAATAATCGGAATATCCACCAACTGAAGATCCTGACGGATTTTCTGGATCGCTTCTAAACCATCCATTTCCGGCATCTGAATATCCATTAAAATAATATCAGGCTTTTCTGAGGCTGCTAAAGCTACTCCTTCTAAGCCATTTCTACCAATGCACAGTTGATAGCCTTTCACGTTTAAGTAACTTGACAGAGTCGTAATATTTGCGTCGTTATCATCGACAAGCAAGATTAATGGCGATCGCGCCGTAGTAGAAGCGAGAGCATCTTGAACACTCTCCTCTTCTGTAAATGGCTTGACTTCTGTAGAGGGCAGTTCCAGACAAGGCAGATCTATACTGACACAAGTCCCGCAATCTACTTTACTCCTCACCACTACTTTACCCCCATGAAGTTCCACAATCTGCTTCACTAAAGTTAAGCCCAATCCTGTCCCGGTATACTTTCGATTTAAGGCGCTATCGATTTGCACAAAGGGTTTAAAAAGTTTTTCTAAGTTTTCTGGCGCAATCCCGATTCCCGTATCGCTGATACCAATGCGTAGATAATGATGAATCGTGAATCCCGGATCTTGGCGATCGGAGTCCCCTTCTGGGTAAAATGTATTTACGTTGCGAATTTCAGGAAAACAAAGAGGTTCTTCCTGACTCAAGGAATGCCGACTCACTACTTTGAGCGTAATTTTGCCTCCGTCCGGAGTAAATTTCACCGCATTATTGAGCAAGTTAATTAATACTTGGCGAATACGGCGCTCATCGACCCAAAGATCGGGTAAATTCTTGGCGATCTGGGTTTCTAGAAAAATGCCTTTTTTCAGAGCTTGTTGTTTGACAAAGGCCAGACTAGAGGTACATAGAGGGGCAACCGGGACACGACCATATTCTAGTTCCATTTGGCCCGATTCGATTTTAGCGACATCCAGAATATCGTTAATTAGCTCTAGTAGATGGGAACCACTACGCTCAATGGTTTGTATGGCTTTGAGCTGTCGTTCATTAATTTCGCCAAAGATTTGCTCTTGCAGTCCTTCCGTCATTCCCAGGATGGCATTGAGAGGCGTGCGAAGTTCATGGCTCATGTTGGCCAGGAATTCATCTTTGAGTTGAGTAGCGCGGGCGAGTTCTTGGTTGGTTTGTCGCAGTTGTTGTTCAGCCGCTTGGCGATCGCTAATATCTCGACACACACAAATTAAGTACCCATTGTCCGTGAGAGTAAGGGAGAGTTCTTGGGCAAAAGGTTCACCTTGCCGTAGGGCAAAGGTGGTGCCTCGCCATTGGTGTTTCACGTCCAGGACAGGAAAGACTTGCTCTTCAAAGAATTGGATTTGTTCGGGAGCGTAGAGCTTGCGCCAAGTTTGTCCGAGCAATTCTTGGGGATCAGTAAAGTTAAAGAGACTCAGGTGAGCTTGGTTGATAAAGATATAGCGATCATCTTTGAGAATCGCTATCCCATCGATCGCCGCTTCAATGGCTGCCATCTGGGGTTCCAGTTGGGCTTGCGCCTGTTTGCGATCGGTAATATCTTGACAGACACAAATGAGTGTCCCATCGTCCGTGAGCGTCAGGGAGAGATATTCATTAAAGGTCGATCTATCTTTACGAGTGGCTATTGCCTCCCCTCTCCAAGACCCTTGTTCGAGGAGTACGGGGAATATTTCTTCCTCAAAGCGTTTCAGTTCTTGCTCAGAATACAAGATTCTCCAGCTCTTGCCGATTAGCTCTTCGGGCCCATCATAGCCAAACATCTGTACATGGGAACGGTTCAAATATTCGTAGTAATCTCCCTTCAGAAGGGCAATACCATCTACCACAGCCTCAATGCTGGCCAGTTGCCGAGCATTTTCCTGTTCTGTTTCTTCTCGCTTGCGCTGTAGGCGATAGCCTTGGATGAGGTTACTACAGGTACTCAGAAAAGGTTCTAATTCTTCTACGATCTGGCGATCGTAGCCCTGGGTTCGATTGGCCATCCCCACCATTCCCACGAGAGTCGATCCACTGTAAAAGGGCAGACCTAAAAAGGTCTTCACGAGGGGATGACCATCGGAAATGCCACAGTGCTGGGGGTCGGTGTTGGGACTATTGGTCATTACCGGTTTTCCGGTCATCACCACAGCCCCAAACAGGGTATTGATATTCTCCAATTCTGGAGTAGCTTGATCCCAAACCCCATTGCTCATACTGTAGGTTTTTAGGTAAGGAACGCCACGAATTTTTAGCAAGATTTCATTACATTCAGGACGCTTATCCTGCTGCTCCCTGAGCGAAGTCGAAGGGAGGATAGAACTGTTCTGATCCTGACAGCGCACTTCACCGATAAAACCATATTCACTCTTCGTCAGTTCAAGCAAGTTAGAAAGGAGTCCTTCAAAAATAGTTAACCGATTACCAGCCGTGATAAATTGCGCCTGGGCTGTGCTGATGGCATTGAGCAGTTGGTTACTGCGTGAGAGCGCCATTTCTACTTGTTTGCGATCGCTAATATCAACCCGAATCGCCAGATATTGAAAGGGTTTTCCCCGGGCATCCAGGAAGGGAATAATCGTGGTATCGACCCAATACAGGCGACCGTTTTTGGCTCGGTTGCACACTTCTGCACGCCAAACCTCTCCTTTGGCGATGGTTTGCCACAGGTTTTGGAAAAATTCGGGGGGATGGAATCCGGATTTAATCAGGCGGTGGGTTTGACCCAGGATTTCGGCTTGGGTATAGCCAGAAATTTCACAGAAGCGATCGTTCACATAATTGATGACTCCTTTAGCATCAGTAATAGCCACGATCGCCGCTTGATCCAATGCCAACTTAAAGTTTGCCAATTCTTGCATCAAGGCTTGACGGTGTTGGGAGTCAATTTTGATTTGGGTGATATCTCGATTAATACCGATCATTCGTTGGGGTTTTCCCTGCCCATCTTGCTCCACAATCGCCGTAGCATATACCCAGCGCATGGTACCATCAGGATGCAAAATCCGAAATTCAGTATTAAACTGTTTTTCTCCCCTCAAGGCTGCTTGCACAGCTTCGATGGCTTTTGGGGCATCTTCTGGATGGAGGGAATTTTGCCAAAGTTCAACCGTATTCCTGCTATTCGAGGGGTCTAAACCATAGAGACTATACATTCTCCGATCCCAGGTGAGAACATTATGGGTCACATCCCATTCCCAGATCCCGATCTGAGCGGATGAAACCGCTATCTCTAGGCGCTCCGATAAATTATGTAGGGCTAAAGTTCGCTCTTCTACACGCTCTTCCAGTTTTTGGTTCAGGTGCTGTAGTTCTAATTGGGTATTGCGGAGATCGGTAATATCTTGTACCGTTCCTTGGGAGAGAATGGGATGATTCTGGGCATCATAAAAGGTTTCACATTGTTCTTGCAAATATTTGATCCGCCCATCGGCAAACAGCAGTCGGTGCGTAATATTGTAGGGTTGGTAATTTTTTAGGTGTTGAGAGTAGGCTTGGTTGACCTTTTCTCGATCTTCTGGGTGAATCTGGTTGAGAAAGTCTTCATAGGAGGGTTCACCATTTTGGGGGGTAATCTCAAAGATGCGAAAGACTTCATCCGAGCAAGACCAGTGATTGTTGAGTAGATTGAATTGCCAATTTCCTATCTGGGATTTTTTTTGTGCTTCTTGATACTGTTGTTGGGTTTGTTGCAGTTGGGTCTCTATGTGTTTGCGATCACTAATATCTGTAATGCTTCCCACATAACCCATTACCTCTCCATAACTATTGCGCTCTATTGTAGATTGGCTGTAAACCCAGAAGGTACTGCCATCGGGGCGTTGAAGACGGTATTCTAATGCACAAGCACACTGATTTTCGACGGCGTTGACCCAAGCCCTAAGCACCCGTTCCCGGTCGTCTGGATAGAGGAGCCGCATCCATCCATCCCCCATGGCATCAGCTTCCGAGAGTCTTGTTAATATAGACCAGCGACGATTAACATATGTGTATTTACCCACTTTATCTGTGCAAAAAATACCAATAAAAAGGCTTTCCGCGAGACTCACGTATTGTTGCTGACTTTCCTTCAGTAAGCGTTCTGCCTGTTGTCGTGCCCTCAGTTCTAGAGTGAATTTTTGGTGCGTATTGGCATGTTGGATGGCGATCGCCAGTTGGACCCCAATGTCTTCTAAAAGAGCAACCTCGTCCTCCGTCCAGTCTCGATAGTCTCCACATTGATGAGTCATTAACAATCCCCAAGGTTGATCGTCTAAAATCACGGGGATAACCAGATTAGACTTCACTTGATAGGGTTCTAATCCCTTCAGAGGGTAGGAGCTATCTGCCGCAGGTTGATCTCGAAAACAAGAGGGTGCGATCGCATGTCCCAGGGCTGATGGCCAGCGAGGATCGACAGATTCGGCAATAATATGTCCATGACCATCACTTTGAAATTGGCATACCACCACGCGATCGCACGCCAACAACTGTCTAATTTCCCCCATCACCCCCTCTAAAACTTCTTGCAGATCCACGGATTGGCCCATCCGCCTGGCAATATCGGCCACAACCTTCTCGCGTTCCTGTTGCGCTTCTAAATGGTTAACTTTACGTTCTAAAACTTCCACTAACTTGTAGATTTCTAGGGGATTCAGAGCTTGTAAGAGATTGCTTTGGGTAACCATTCCCAATAGTTCCCCTTGCTCTCCCGTCACCACCACGTGCTGAGTAGAATGTTGCTCCATAATTTTCTGCACTGCCCACAGGGAGTCTTGGGGTTTAACCACAAAAATGGGACTGCTCATTAAGCTAGAAGCCGTATAGTCTTGCAGATGAGGATAGAAGCTATGAAATTGAACTAGGTCTCGCTCAGTAATGATACCCACTGGGACATCTAGAGAACCCGTGGTGGTGTGACGAGTTTGAATCATCACGACAGAGCTAACCTGGTGGTTGGCCATTAACTGGGAAATTTGGAATAGGGATGCCTCAGGGGTTGTGCAAATCACATCGGCACTCATCACTTCTTGTACTTCTCGCAGACGCAACAGATCCATGGGGCGCGAGATCTCGAGTAAACTTTCATGGGTCACTAATCCCACCAAGTTCTCTTGAGCATCAAGGATGGGGAGATGGCGAATATGGTGTTGTCTGAACAAATTAATGGCAAAAAATAGGTCAGTGAAGTTGTCCTCTTTGACGGTAATCACTAAAGGACTCATGACCTGTTGGACACGCAGATAGGCCAGGGGTTGGTCTTGAGCTAATAAACGCACCATATCCCGTTCAGTAAGGATACCCGTGACGTTTTGATTCTCCACCACCAGCACACAACTGGAGAGGGCTTCTAAATGGGTTTGATCCCGTTGAGTCTCTTGAGTGCGGGTGGTTGGGCACGATAGATGAGCGCCACTCATTTTCGAGATCGCCTCTCGCACGTTGGTATTGGCAGAGACCACCAGAGGGTTTTGAACAATGGCTGACCTCAGTTCTATGGGAGTTAGAGCAGTTCCAGAATTCAACATTCACGGTTTGGGGGTTTTATCTATATTATGGAATATCTTACTGATTAGCGATTACCCCTTACCATGGATCAATCTGTTACCGACCTATTAGCCCTTTTGGGTGAGCAACCCCAACTGGATTTTAATTTACCCGATCCTGAAGATGAAGAGATTCCAGATCAGGAGTTTCAGCAACAACTTGATACAGCGTGGTTGGTGTGCGATCGCTTTGATTTGCAAACGGATATTTGGCGAGGGCGTATTTTACGGGCAATCCGCGATCGGGAGAAAAAGGGCGGTGATGGCCGGGGAACGGGATTTATCAATTGGTTAAAATCAAAAGAAATTACGAAAAGCCAAGCCTATGCTTTGATTCAATTGGCCAATAGTGCTGATACCTTGGTCGAGGAGGGGCAATTAGACCCGGAAGCGGTTAATAATTTTAGTAAACGGGCGTTTGTAGAAACGGCCAAAGCACCGGTAGAAGTGCAACAATTGGTTACGGATGCGGCTAGTCGTGGCGATCGCATTACTCGACGAGAAGTGAAACAATTGGCTGATGAGTGGATGGCCATGTCTTCAGATTTATTACCCAATGAAGTGAAGGAAAAAGCCGCTTCGGGAACGATGGCCTCAAAACATTTGGCCCCCTTAGTCAAAGAATTAGGGAAACTGCCCGATACTCACCTGCAAAGCATTCAAGAAGAGGTCGCCGCGAACCCAGATGTAGAAACCGTTAAACAAATGACATCAGAGGCGCGAAGTCTGGCAAAATACTTAGATGCAGCCGCCCAAGTGCAAGTCCTGAGTCAATCCTCAGTAGATTTAGAGATGGCTCTGGATGAAAGTTTGCGGTTAGGCTGTTTAAGTACGGCTTCAGAATTGCTCAAACAGGCCACCCAACTCGAGCAAACCGTAGCCAAGTTATATTTAACCTGGAAACGCTTAGGAAATTTAGCCGATCGCCTCTATGTAGACACGGGAGCAAGTACCCCCCATCTGCGATCGATGCTCAATCAACTCGGTCCTCTCACCAGTGAAATTCTGGAAGTTCCTCTGCAAGATCGGCTTCCAGACTCCCAGGAGAGTCAGTCGGGTATCCGCCTACAATGGCTCATGGGGGAATTAGGGAACAGGGAATAGGGAATTTTCCTGTTCCCTAATTCCCCATCTCCATGTTTGCTTATCTGCCATCAGACCAGAATGAATAGATGATCGCTTTACGCTATCATCAGATAAATCAATAGATATAGCCATCATTCAGGCAAATTATTCCAGACAAAGGAGATCGAGACTCAGATTAAGATAGACCCTCAATCCTTCTGGCTCCAGAAGGGGATGAAAACGGCCAAGGGTTAAGTTACACTTAAACCTACCAATCGTCAGTCCTCCCAATAGGCACAAATACATTTGCCATCTTTAAGGATTAACATCATCAATATTAGGAATTAGGAGATTAATCACCTATGCAGCAGCTTGCAGTTAGCACTGAACTCAACTATGAAAGCGAAACTTACAAAGATGCCTATAGCCGGATCAATGCGATCGTCATTGAAGGGGAACAGGAAGCCTATGACAATTACATTAACTTGGCTAGTCTGCTGCCCGATGACAAAGAAGAATTGACGAAGCTGGCGAAGATGGAAAAGCGCCACATGAAGGGATTCCAGGCTTGCGGTAACAATTTGAAAGTAACTCCCGATATGGAGTTTGCCAAAGAATACTTTAATCAACTGCACCAAAACTTCCAGGATGCCCTAGCAGAAGACAAGGTGGTTACTTGTCTGCTGATTCAATCCTTGATTATTGAGTGCTTTGCGATCGCCGCCTACAATATCTATATTCCGGTAGCTGACCCCTTCGCTCGCAAAATCACCGAAGGAGTGGTCAAAGATGAATATCTCCATCTCAACTTTGGTGAAGAATGGCTCAAAGCCCACTTTGAAGACTCTAAAGCAGAACTGCAAGCAGCCAACCGCCAAAATCTACCCATCGTCTGGAAAATGCTCAATCAAGTGGAAAAGGATGCTAAAATCCTGGCGATGGAAAAAGAGTCCTTAATTGAAGACTTCATGATTGCCTACGGTGAAGCCCTCGCTAACATTGGCTTTACCACGGGAGAAATCATGCGGATGTCTGCTTATGGGTTAGTATCTGTCTAATCTCGCCTCAGAAGCCTTGAGTTGACGACCCATTTCTTTCTTAGATTTGAGGAAACTTACCGGTCAGACCGATCCATCTGATCGGTCTTTTTATTCTAAAATGGTCTATTTCGTCCCATTGTCCTTTACTCTATTAGCAGACGGCTTAAATTTAGTACATCCATGTTTGGTCTGATCGGTCACCTTACTAGCTTAGAACATGCCCAATCCGTTGCCAGGGATTTGGGATATCCAGAATATGCAGATCAGGGATTGGATTTCTGGTGTTCTGCCCCTCCACAGACAGTGGATGATATTACAGTCACCAGCGCTACCGGAAAAGTCATAACCGGTAAGTATATCGAATCCTGTTTTCTCCCAGAAATGTTGGCCAATCGTCGGATTAAAGCGGCCACTCGCAAAATCCTGAACGCTATGGCCCATGCTCAGAAACAGAAAGATGAAGATGAAATTCATATTACGGCCTTGGGGGGATTTTCCTCGATTATTTTTGAAGAATTTAATCTTCATGACAACCCACGGGTTCGTAATGTGGAATTAGACTTTCAAAAGTTTACAACGGGCAATACCCATACCGCTTATATTATTTGTCAACAAGTGGAACAGGTGACGGCTCAGTTGGGAATCGATCTATCCCAAGCGACGATCGCCGTTTGCGGTGCAACAGGAGATATTGGCAGTGCTGTCTGTCGATGGCTGAATCAGAAGACCGATGTGGCCGATTTACTCTTGGTAGCACGCAAAGAGGATCGCCTGAGAGCGCTACAATCAGAACTGGGACGAGGTAAAATTCTGAGCTTAGAAGAGGCTCTCCCCCTAGCAGATGTGGTGGTTTGGGTCGCCAGTATGCCCAAGGGTGTAGAAATTGATGCGTCTACACTGAAACATCCCTGTTTGATGATTGATGGGGGATATCCGAAAAATTTGGGGACTAAACTGCAAGATACGGATATTTACGTGGTCAATGGCGGGATTGTAGAACAGTCCCTAGATATTGAATGGAAAATTATGGATATTGTGCAGATGGATGTGCCAGAGCGACAGTTGTTTGCTTGCTTTGCTGAAGCCATGATTCTAGACTTCGAGCAGTGGTATGAGAGTTTTTCTTGGGGTCGTAATCAGATTACGGTGGAAAAAATGGAGAAAATTGGCACAGCTTCAGTCAAACATGGATTTCGTCCCCTGCTATTACCCCAGGCTTAAGGCTCAGAGCTGAGTACAGATGACCCGAATCCGATAAAATGAGAGACGGGCCCAAGAGAAAATGTGATTCCCCTTTAGTGAATGTGAATACTCCTGAACGTAAACCCCTACTCCTGGATTTTGAAAAACCACTGTTTGAACTAGAGAACCGAATTGAACACATTCGGCAATTGGCAAAAGAGAACAGTGTCGATGTCTCCGATCAAATTCATCAGTTGGAGCAGCGCTCCGTTCAACTGCGAGAGGAGATTTTTACCAATTTGGCTCCCACGCAACGGTTGCAGTTGGCTCGCCATCCTCGCCGTCCCTCGACGTTGGATTATATCCAGTCGATTAGTCAGGAATGGATTGAGTTACATGGAGATCGCTGTGGAGGAGACGATCCAGCCTTGGTTGGGGGGATTGGTCGTATTGATGGGCGATCGGTTGTCATGCTCGGCCATCAAAAAGGCCGGGATACTAAGGATAATGTGGCCCGTAACTTTGGTATGGCTTCACCTGGGGGCTATCGCAAAGCCATACGATTGATGAATCATGCCAACCGGTTTAAAATGCCCATTCTCACGTTTATTGATACTCCTGGAGCTTGGGCGGGACTGCAAGCAGAAGAATTAGGACAAGGGGAGGCGATCGCCTATAATTTGCGGGAAATGTTCCGCCTTGATGTCCCCATCATTTGTACTGTCATTGGTGAAGGCGGATCGGGGGGAGCATTAGGGATTGGTGTGGGCGATCGCCTATTGATGTTTGAACATGCCGTCTATACCGTCGCTACTCCAGAAGCCTGTGCTGCCATTCTCTGGAAAGATGCCAAAAAATCTCCCCAAGCAGCAGAAGCGCTAAAAATTACCGCCGAAGACTTAAAAGAATTGGGGATTTTAGATGATTTATTGCCGGAACCTCTCGGTGGCGCTCATAGCGACCCCCTAAAAGCTTCTAATATTCTGAAAACATCTATTCTCCGCCATCTTTCTGAACTCGATGCCCTATCTCCCCAACAACGCCGAGACCGGCGCTATCAGAAGTTTAGGCACATTGGAGTCTTTTTAGAAGCGTCAGCCTAGACCCTTTCCCTTGTGTTAACCGGGGCAATCGGAGTTATAATGGCTCCCAGTAACAATTGTTTACATTTTCCTCATTACCGATTTGAGTTTTGCTGATCCAAGAAGTTTAGATTACAACGGCTTGACCTCCCTGGCATGGGCTGTCCAAGCTTCTTCAGCTTTATTCCAATTGATCCAACGTGTAGCCTTAGTCTCTAGCTACACAACCTCTCTGCTGATGCCAATCCTAGATCCTTCCGATCGCTCCAAAACGATCTCAAACCCCATTACTTCCCCCATCAGCAGCCATCGAGGAATGGAACAATACCTCAAAGTCAGTAGCTCGGCTTAAGTAGCTCTGGCCCAGATCCTAGTGCAGACCAAGTTCCTCTTTGTCTGTCTTTGCTCACCCACCTAAACTGAAAAGAGAGTTTTCAATCTTATGACTATTGCTTCCTCTAATGGTTCTCCCTCCTTGAGTTATTCTTCGGATAAGGATGCTAAGGAACATCAACCGTTATCGAGTCGGCCCGATCGCTCTACCACCCATGGTGCGGAGTCAAAAATTTCCCATCCGAGTTCTGATGTCAGTAATGAAGCCTTAATGAATTCCGTGCAGACGATGTTAGCAGAACTCGGTGAAGATCCAGAGCGGGAAGGACTCCTGAAAACCCCCAAACGAGTTGCCGAGGCTATGCGCTTCCTCACCAATGGCTATCATCAATCCTTAGAAGATCTGGTCAATGGAGCCATTTTTGATGAAGGCCATGATGAAATGGTTCTAGTGCGTGATATTAATCTCTTTAGCTTGTGCGAACACCACATGCTGCCGTTTATGGGTAAGGCCCATGTGGCCTATATTCCCAACCAAAAAGTGGTCGGTTTAAGTAAGTTAGCGCGGATTGTGGAAATGTATTCCCGTCGCTTACAAGTGCAAGAGCGGCTGACTCGCCAAGTGGCTGAAGCGATCCAAGAAATTCTTGACCCTCAAGGAGTGGCAGTGGTGGTTGAAGCTAACCATATGTGTATGGTGATGCGCGGTGTGCAAAAGCCTGGATCTTGGACAGTGACTAGCTCGATGGTGGGTGTGTTTAAGGAAGATCAAAAAGTGCGTGAAGAATTCTTAAACTTGATTCGTCATCAACCCAGCTTTTTCTAAAGGCAATTTTTTCTAACCTTCTGTTCAACAAGGGGCTGGGGGCCCCTTGTTCTCCAAGGTAGCAAAGTTTAATCAAGGAAATCAGGTCAATATTTAGGCAAGAGGGCAATTACCGGGCTGGATAAAACCGTTGATCTCGACCCAAATGCCATCCTTGCAGTTCACCTGCTCGCCACTGTTGGAACACTTCTGCTGTAGAGATTCCTAATTTTTCGGCTAAAATTTCTGGAAAGATACCTTCAAGTCGAGGTTTGGCAGAGGCTTCGGTTTCCTCTTTTCTCTTTTGCACTTGAGCAAGTTGGGCTTCGATCTCCTGGGCATAATCTTGAGATTGGGTGAGTGCTTGTCGGAGTATTTCGATTTGGGTTTCCTGTTGAATGAGGATTTGGCGCACTTGAGTAAGTTCAGTTTGTAGCTCTTGTCGCTGTTGCTCTAAGCTCTGTACACTGTGTTGGTAGTGCGTGAGTTCTTGTTGAAGTAGGACTTTCTGGCGATCGCTCATCTCTAAAGCTTGATGTAAATAATCATTTTCCCGCTTCAAAAAATGCTCTGCTCCTCCAGACTCAGCATAACTGTGCATCTGAAGGAGTTGATCGAGTTTTGCATCAACTTGGACAATTCTCTCTTCTAAGGTCAAATCAGGAACTGGATTCATAGAATTGTTCTCCATTGTGTCGTCTCTAAGGCTTAAAACTATTTAAATAATTGGAAGATTAGATTTCCATAGCTGTATTGTCTGTCATTCTAGTTAATGAAGAAAGCCAGAAGAAGAGCATTGGAAGACTAAGGGGGTTAACTGAGTCTGATGATTAATATTTTTCTGCTAGAGCAGTTGATTCAGTTGATTAACCACAAGACGGGATTAGCGATCCGCTCTAAGGATCATGAGAGTTTGAGTCAGAAGGTCATTCATCGTACTCAATGCTTACACCTGTCTTCGGTTGATGATTATTATCAACTTTTGGCTACTCCCAGTTACCGCAGCAATCGAGAGTGGGAGACATTGATTGATCTATTGACAACAGGGGAAAGTTATTTTTTTCGCGATCGAGGACAAATTCAGCTTCTGCGAACCCATTTACTACCCGAGTTGATTAATATACAACGTCATCAGGCTGGCGATCGCGATCGCCCCAGTTTCAATGTCTGGAGTGCTGGATGCTCGACGGGAGAAGAGGCCTATTCTTTAGCCATTTTGTTAATGGAGCTGATTCCCGACTGGAGAAATTGGCATCTGCGGGTTCTGGGAACAGATATTAATGCTATGGCGATCACTAAAGCAAAGACCGGATTGTACAATGACTGGTCTTTTAGACTCGTTGAACCCAGATTAAAAGCCTCCTACTTCAAACCTCATCAAGAACTCTGGAAAATCAACCCTGATGTCCAACAATTAGTTCACTTTCAAACCAGCAATCTCATCCTAGACTCCATTCCTCAAGACCAGGGTCAGTTCATACCATTTGATTTAGTCATTTGTCGCAATGTCTTCATTTACTTAACCAAAGAAGCCATTGATATTTGTTTACAGAAATTTTGTAATGCCCTTCACAATCAAGGATATTTTATTACTAGCCATACGGAGTTATATGGTCATAACTTACAGTGTCTGCAAATCAAGGCCCTTCCGGAATCTATCGTGTACCAAAAAAAATGTGCTTTGATGAATGTAAAGACATCTTCCGAGCAGAAAAAAAGCACTTCTTTCTTCCATCCCTTACCCCATAAGTCGGATTTAAAGTTGCCTTTTTCTGATAATCAGATTGCCGCTCATGTTTCTGTTAATACTGATAATTTAACCCTTTCCAAACCTCAAAATTCACCTCACAAGAATCAGAATCAAAAAATATCTAAGCCAGAAAAGTATCCTAATCTGATTAAAAAATCTCTAGACTATTTAGAAGAAAATCCAAAGGATTTCACAGACTTACTATCGATGGCAAAATCCCATGCCAATCTGGGAGAACTAGACCTAGCTATCCAATATGCTCATGAGTGTTTATCTGTTAGATTATTTGCTATTGATCCCTATTATTTACTCTCACAAATTGCAGAAGAAAAAGGAGAACTAGAGCAAGCAAAGATCTACCTAAAGCGGATTATTTATTTAGAACCAAAATCAATCTCTGCTTATTTAGATTTAGGGTCTCTGTATGCTCAACAAGGGAATAAAGTACAAGCTCGCAAGTTTTGGAACACGGCCCTACACTTACTTCAAAAACATCCTCAAGATGCTAAAATAGGAACATCAGAAGAATATACAACTAAAGAATTATTGAGATTTATCAAGAACCGCTTAAAAGAACTTCAATAAACTTCAAAATAGGGATTATGGAAAAAAAACCGTTTATTACCTTTAGCCTGAACGGTTCACGCTACGGGATAGATGCTCTATATGTAGAAGAAATTTTCTTCTTACCTGAGTTAACCCCCGTTACCGAAGTTGCACGAGATATTGCCGGAGTTCTCAATCTAAGGGGTAAGATTATTCCAGTTATGGATCTCGAATCTAGACTCGGATATGTAACTCAGGAATACCAAATCAGTGATAGCGTCATTGTCTTGCACTCTGAAGACATACTCATGGGCATTATTGTCAATCAAGTCCATGAAGTACAGATAATTGAAGAATCAGAGATCTCGATTCAATTTTCCCAAGGACGTTTAAAACGTGCTCTTCAAAAATCGCTTCATTGGCCATCTATGACCCCTTGTATGAGGGGATTGGTACAAGTGGAGAATCACATTATCATGATTTTAAATATCGAGACTCTACTCCGCCCGGTAGAAACTGAGGAGTTGGCAGACATTGATCCAGGAATTGAAGAAGAAGAATTTACCTCTGACAATGAACAATTCCATGCTCACAACCGAACTTTATTTTGTCCCCATGCCAGCCAAAAAGAGCGAGAGATTTTTCACTCCAGGGCGAAAAATCTAAGACAATCTCTAGCTCATGAAGATATCAAAGGCTTAATGCCTATTGCGGTTATTGGTTTGAATGAAGAATATTTTGGTATAGATTTAGAATTAGTGCGCGAATTTACTCCTATTGAACGAGTTACACCTATTCCGTGCTGTCCCTCTCATATTGTGGGCAATATTAATCTCAGAGGTGAAATTGTTACTTTAGTGAATATTGGGTCTATTCTGAACCTAAACTATAATCGGGTTCCCTTGCGAGCAGTTGTAGTCGCTACTGAAGACTTTGTGGTTGGTGTGGTCGTTGACAACGTTTTTGATGTCATCTACTTGTCCAAATCGCAAATCAAACCTATTCCTACGGCTGTGCATGTGGTAGATGAAGAATATCTACGGGGAACAGTAGCTTATCAGGAAAAAATGATGGGACTTCTCGATTTGAAAAAGGTTTTGAATCACTCAGAATTACGAGTTAATGAAGCCAGTTAGTTGTATCCTTGAGGAGAAAAATAGATGTTTTCTAATTTAAGAATCAGAGAAAGACTTCTGTTTAGCTATGCTATACCCATTGGGTTTACTGCCTTGATTTCTGGCTGGGTATATATCACGGCACAGGAGGTTTTTCAGACAATAGATCGAGTTCAAGAAGTGATTATAAATATTGGTGACTTAAGTCTAAGTGGGCAGGGAATGATTCGGAGTAACCGAGGCTATTTAGCTGTTCAAAATCCAAAGTTTTTGCAAGAATATCAAGAATACACTCGTCAGTTTGATGCTGTTGCGATAGAATTGAAATCTTTAGTGAAGAACCCTGAGCAAGAGAGACTTCTCAATCAGATTATTGATCTAAAAAATCAATATCAGGAGTTTTCAGACCAGACACATATCTTAACAGATGAAGGAAAAAGAGATGAAGCCATTGCCCTTTTTAATTCTGGGCAAGGAACAGAGTTTGCAACAGCCTTTGATCGAATCACTGATCGATTTTCATCGATGGAAGAAGATTTGCTCAAATTAGAAACGGAAAAAGCAACTAATGCTCTGCATACATTAATTTGGGTGATTTCTTTAGGAACGCTATGCTTAATCGTGGTGACGGTCTCTTTCGCCTTCTGGATTTCTGGAGGATTAGCCAAAATCATTAATCAATCTACAGAGGAAATCGCTGCGTTTTCATCAGAAATTGCAGCCACGGTGGAACAGCAAGAGCGGACGGTTACTCAACAAGCGTCTTCGGTGAATCAAACCACAACCACTATGGATGAATTAGGAGCTTCTTCTCGTCAGGTTTCTGAGCAAGCAGAGGCATCGGTATCAGCGGCTCAACAAGCCTTGGTCTTGGCCCAAGGGGGTAGTGATGCGGTAGATAATACACTGCAAGGGATGGAAGATTTACGGGAAAAGGTGAGTGCGATCGCCCAACAAATTGTTTTACTCAGTGAGCAGACTGGTCAAATTGGTAATATTTCTGCCTTAGTCAGTGATTTAGCCAATCAAACCAATATGTTAGCCCTCAATGCTGCGGTCGAAGCAGTACGAGCCGGAGAGCATGGTAAAGGTTTTGCAGTAGTGGCCAGTGAAATCCGCAAATTAGCGGATCAAAGTCGCAAATCAGCCGATAAAATTAATGCTTTAGTGATGGATATTCAAGGGTCGATTAATTCAACGGTGATGGTGACGGAAGAAGGAACAAAAACGGTTAGTTCTGGGGTAGATATTGCTCAGAAAACCGCCCAAGCCTTTAGTGGTGTCGCTGAAGCCATTAACGATGTAGTGTTGAATAACCAGCAAATTTCCTTAAACATTAAACAACAGGCGATCGCCATTCAACAAGTCGTAGAAGCCATGAATAGCATTAACCAAGGAGCCAAAGAAACCGCCTCTAGTATTTCCCAAACCCGCATCGGTACCCAAAAACTCAACGAAGCCTCTTTAAGCTTGAAAAGTATTATTTAAGACGATTTAATACTCCTACTTTAGCGATCGAAATCAACTCCAATCTTGACATACATCACACTCTTCTCTGATAGTCATCACCCTGATCGGCTTCATCTTTCCTTATCGTATAAATAGTATGAGTTTTAATCGAAAAATTATGATTCAACTACGCCTACTCCCCTTTGCCATACCTGAACTCTTTGCCCAAGTCAGCACAACCCGTACTCTCACTCAAGCTGACTGTTACGGACTCTTAGCTGCTGTCCTCGAAGATTCCCTCATTGATGAGGAACGAGCTGCGATCGATCGCCTCCTGCACGCTGTCTACAAAGGCCGAATCCAGACCGTCGATGAAATCTCTGCTATCGTCTAGAAAGTCCCATGAACTACTTTGCCCATCTTCTCTTAGAAGGAGATGATAGTGAATTTCAACTGGGGAACCTCCTGGGTAATTTTGTAAAAGATATTGCCTGTGACAGGGAATAGGGAATAAGAACAGTTTTTTAATTCATTCAAAAATAATTTAGGATAATCCAGCTCATGGCCCAGCTCAATCAGCAAAAAATATTTGACCTCCTGATAAACGAAGTCCTGGAAGCTTACCCACATATTGAGGATAAGTTAGACTTCGTATCTAGAGATATTTTAGAGCATCTGAAATCTAGGAGCAATCAGGTCAAAGAAAGATTGCGTCAGGGGTCTTTTACAAAAGATGATGGTCAAATCGATCAGCGTGAAGCTTTTTTACTCAGCTGGATTGAGGAAGTATGGGAAGCACAAAATGGCAATCAAGAGTTATATGAAAAATTACTCAACCACTTAAATGGAACACCACAAGAGTTTGACTTGTATGAAAAAGAAGTGCCTTAGCTTAAAGTCTTGATTGGTAGGTTGGGTTGAGGAATGTGCATGTCCGCGAAGCGGAAAACCCAACAAATATCGTGAATTTGATTAACAGTTGTAGGGGCGAAAAATTTTTCGCCCCTACGATTCTAACGGCCTAACAATTCTTCTGCCCGCTTGGCCAAGTTTTCCGCCCTCAAACCGTTGTAGGCCATAATCTCTCCAGCGCTCGAAGCCGTTTCTCCCCGTTTCCAGGCAAAGGTATCGCGCTTACAAGTACTGCGCAACATCACGGGTTCTAATAGGGCACTGGCTCCTCCAGTAATGCCAATTAAGGCATCACCAGCAAACAAACGATCAAACCCAGCATCATCTAAGAAATGGCTATCCTTTTCTGTGCAAGTTTCCCAAGCGACATCGGTGGGACGATATAACCGTCGGGGATTAATTACGGAAACGATACGCACGCCAATGCCCTCATCTTCTAATTCTAGAGCGGCTTCAAACGTGGGAATTAAGGGCATATCGCCAATTACAGCAAACACGACCTTCTGTTTCCCTTCTGTTTCATGGAGAATGATTCCCCCATCTTGAAGAGCCTGACGGGTTTGGTCGAGGGTAGTCCGAACTGGTAAGGGGGATTTACTGGCAGTAATCGTAATTCCCTTATTCTTGGTTCCCAATGCCCATTCATAACACACTTGGATACTGTTGGCATCGCAGGGGAAGAGGGGAAAGATATTACCATTTCGCATCATGGCAGCAAAATAATTTTCAATTTCTGGCCGTTGGTGCGTCCAACCGTTGCGTCCTTGCTCTAATGCTCCAGCAGTGAAGAGGGTAATAGTTGAGGGGGTAGGACGGCGCAATTCTGCCATGGCTTGAGTTACGGTTTGCCAAATCGGCAGGCCGTTGATGGCGAAGGATTCATAGGAACACCAGAGGGTACGCACTCCAAAGAGGGCGAGTCCTGCGGCTAACCCTGCACAGGCATCTTCACTTAAGGGTTCATAGACTTGGCCTTGGGGCCCTTGGAAGTAGTCTTCATCGGGGGTGGGATGGAGGATTTTCAGACCGATATTGACGTTATTAATCCCCGATGCAGCATTACCATCGGCGTTAGTAAGCAGGAAGTTGGGGTCAGTTTTGCCCACATGAACGATTAACTCACCCATGGCGGTGGTGGCTACTTTTTTGTCACCTTTGACGGGATATTCAGTGAGAGGCAGTTGGCCGAGTTCGGGTACGGGGAGTTCTTGTTCGGTGACGACATGGCTAGAAGCAGGGCCTCCAGCAGAGCGCTCAAAGTTGGTGCGAACGAGTTGCCAGCCTTCAGGGGTGAGGGCGCGTTCTTGAAGGGCACTCACGATGTAGTCTTTTTCGGTGTTATCTCCGGGATAGAGGTTGTGGGATTTTGCGCCACGTTTGTGAACACCTGCACCTTTGAGTTGTTTGACAATGAGGACGGTAAGTTTACCCCCTAGGGCAGATTGGGCGGCTTGGTGGGTGGCAGCGAGGAGTTCTTGCACGAATTCAAGCCGGTTTTTGAAGGAGAATTGGGTGCTGTCCACATAGTCTCCGGGTTGGTTGGTGTCGTCGAAGTCTTTGGCATTGACGAGGATGACTTCTTCAAAGCCGTTACCTTCCCAGTATTGGATCATTGCTTCGTTGGTTTTGGTGGAGACCATGCTGTGGTGTTCTTGGGAGTAACCGTTCCAAACGAGGATGGGAAGGAAGTTGGTGATGTGGGGAAAGGCGGTGTGGAAGTGGCCGAAGCTGCTCATGATGTAGGGTTCGCCGAGGCCGCCGTCGCCGATGGTGACGGGGAAGAGGATGCCAGGGTGGAGTTTGGCTCCGGCCATGGCGAAGTGTTGCCCTTGGCCGAGGGGGCCGGCTGGGTTGAGGAGTCCGGGGATTTGGCCGGAGAGGTGGCCGAGGAGTCCGTGCATTTCCCGAAAGCGTTCGCGCATTTGTTGCACGGTTTGGATGCCCATGTCTTCGAGGGAGCGGTCGAGAAACATATTGCTGTAGAATCCGGGGGCGTGGTGACCGACTTCGGTGAGGATATTTTTGTGACCAAGCATGACGAGGGCGGCGATCGCCTCGGCAATACTAGCAAATCCACCAGGATGTCCCGATTGTTTGGAGGCGGTGATTTGTAGGGTCAGATACCGCAAGGCATCGGCCGCTAGGAGCGTTTGATAGGCGGCACGCGGGTCGCTGGGGGAGGTAATAGCTGTTTGTCCTGCTTCAATGGCAGGTTCGGTTCCGTAGGTGGCAAATTCCGGGAGGCTGTCAGCAAAATATTGGATACCTTGACAAAAGGGGGAAACAGTGGTATTCACGGTCATGAGCAAAAAAATCCTCTGGCGTGGTTGGAGATGGTTAAATAAATCTTACAATGTTGCTGGACAGTCCATTGGGTAGGGTCTATTGGTTAATTTCCTAGAAAACCATAAATAAGAAATTATAGATAAAAACTTTTCCATCGAAATATACGGAAAAAAAGAGAGGAGAAAAGGAGTAGAGTGATAGATTCAACTGAGTATTCAGTAGAGATGGGGAATCTGTTCACTGGGGTAAGTTGATTAATAATCTCAGACAAAAAAATCACTGCTTGAGACCAGTCTAGGGATGGAAATTAGGGTATAACAAACCAGAGTAGTGTTTAGTCATACCCTTTATATACTGAGAAAATGACAGGGTCTGAGGAATGGAGTTACAGTGAAGACCCTTGCTAGAATTGTATTTCATAAGGCGGGTCGCCCTCGGATTGACCTGATTGCCCTCTAGAACTGAGAACCCCTGTTAATGAAAGCCTTTAGTTTTTCCAAGGTTCCCCCGATTTATTTTGGTGCTGGCCAAGTTCAAGAATTATCCAATTTAATTACCCAATTTGAGGGTAAGAGGGTCTTGCTGATGACAGGGGCCAAGTCTCTAGAAGCATCGGGTAAGTTAGACGAGATTAAGACTAATTTAAGTCGGTCGGGTCAGGTAGTATATCACAGGATTTGCGATCGCGAACCGACCGATGCTTTGATTGATGGCATCTGTGCGGAGATCCGCGACTTCTCGATTGATGCGATCGTCAGTATTGGCGGTGGTAGTGTGATTGATGTGGGAAAAGCGATCGCCTCTGATATTCCTCCAGAGTCTGGGGCGATCGCTCATATCCAAAGCCTGGCAAGCAAACCATGCTTCACCCACCCCAAAATTCCCTTAATTGCCATTCCCACTACCTCTGGTATGGGAAATGAAGTTACCCCGAAAATGGCGATCGACCGGATTGAAGCTCGAGGAACCAAAACCTTTTTCACTCACCCCCAATTCATTCCAGATGCCGTCATTATTGACCCAGAACTCCTGATTTCCTGCCCTCCCGATCTCACGGCTACGTCTGGGTTAGTCACTTTATCCCACTTAATAGAAGCTGAGTGTGCTCTGCATACCTCAGTCTTAACGGAAGCGATTATCTGGAGTGGCTTAGAAGCTCTCAAAGATAATTTGCTGCTTGCTTGTGCAGTCGGAGCCACTAGCCAAGCAGTGCGTGGAAAAATGGCCTATGCCTCCTGTGCATCCGGTATTAGTCAATCGAATAGTGCGATCGGACTGCTGCAAGGACTCTCTCTCACCCTCAGTAGTTTTTGCCCCATTCCCTATCGTATCGCTTGTAGTACCTTAGCGGGTTCTGCTCTGCGGATGAGCTTAAAAGCGCTGCGAACCCGTTATGCTCAAAATCCCATTCTGCTCAAAATTGCTAAGGTCGGAGAACTCTTTGATGGCCGAACTCACCAAAGCCCCCATTATTATTGTGATGCCTTAGTCAATATTGTAGAAGCGTGGGTGCAAATTCTCCCGATTCCTCGTTTGGGTCAATATGGCATTCGTGCCCAGGATCTGCCTCCCGTCATCGAAAAAACCCTCGATTACTGCCCCAATGTAGATCTACATCGAAATGAGATCTACTCCATCTTACAGGACCGATTGTAGCGCTTTGGGCTGTCGAGGACATGAAACGGGCTGGTCATGGATCATCAGTCATCGGTCAATTGCTCTTCTTCGATGGCTAGAGGGTAAGCCAATCTTATTAGTGATAACAAAAAATTATATAAACGAAGACTTGCTATCTACTAAGCTTATGTATACACTGAAAGTATGAAAGCAATCGGAGCAATGATTATGTTCAAGTTTCTCTTCATCCAACGTCCTACTAACCCTGAACTGCAAGAAAGCGATCGCACCATTACCCATTACTTACATCCTTTACGTCAATGGCTCAATCGGTTAGAAATCCGTGATGAAAACATAGCCCATTTTCTCTGTCGTCTGATTCCAGTTCAGTGTCCTTTTGCTCGCGACCTCTATTTATTCGGCCGTAAAATCGGTCATATTCCCCCCTTATGCAAGTTAAATCCACTCTATGAAGAAGTGGTTGGACTGCGATTCCGCGCTCTGTGTTATTTGGCTGATGAATGTGGACAAGATATTCGCATTTATTGTTAAGCACACCGCGCTGGTAATCGGTAAAACCTGCTGTAACTCAAAATCGTTTACAACTCGTATAATGTTTTGAACCACTTCACAAAGTCCTGTGCTTTCGGATGATTCGGATCGAGGATCTTTTGCTTAACTGCATCGTGCAATTGTCGTCCCGGTGGATCTTGCCAAGCCAACCAGGTATAGATATTCGCTTTATCCCCATGAGAAGATTTAAAGGTTGCGCCTTTTTGCTTGGCTTCTTGAGCAACTTCTTTGGCATACTCCCAAAGCCGTTGACTTTCATCTCGAACAAGATATTTTAGGAATGTTTCTAACATCCCTTGCGTTTGGTTATCTGGCATAATCCAAACTCCGAATTGAATGCCATCAGGAGTGACATGAATCAGTCCTGATGTGGGGAGTTGTTCGGGAATAACTCTGAGATCTTCTTTTCCCTCAACTATCAATTTTTTGGGATTAGGTTTTTGTTGACGTGCCATCGCTAACGAACCTCAATATCTTGAGTCGCTGCGATCGCGATTTCCTTTTCGCTAAAAACAATACTTTGAGGCTTATCCCGTTCGATGCGGTCGATTCTAATACCCTCTTCTGCGGCATCCTCTTCACTAGCGATGGTGGCTAAACTGCGCCAGCAGTCACTTGTATTGTATAATCATAAAACAGGTTTTGGATGGCAAATTCGACATCTTTAATTTGGTAATTATAAGAAGATTCGCCTCGTGTTTCCATGGAAATAAGAAAACTATCAATATCATCTTGGGAACAAAGGAGTTGAATCCCTTCTAGGATAGAGGTTTTACCGCAATTGTTGGCTCCTACGAGCAGATTTAAACGACCGAGATCTTGCAGATCTAAAGATTGCAAGCCACGAAAATTCTCAATTTTTACGCTTCTGAGCATAGAGCAAACTCGCTAGAAGAACGAGAAGAAAACCAATAGAAGTTTAACATAAGGAGAGAACAGAATTTGGTATAATTTCATGAGTTCTTGCTCTATCCAAACCCATGAGTACCCAACCGAAAATTATTGTTCTTGACGACGATCCCACCGGCTCACAAACGGTACATAGTTGTTTGTTGCTGATGCAGTGGGATGTGGAAACCCTGCGGTTTGGTTTAACGGATGATTCGCCAATCGTATTTATTTTGACGAATACGAGAGCGCTAACTCCAGAAGAAGCGCAGCAGGTGACGCTGGAAGTGTGCCAAAATCTAAAACAGGCGATCGCCGCAGAACAGATCGAAAACTTCTTAGTTGTCAGTCGCTCGGACTCCACGCTGCGGGGCCATTATCCCATTGAAACCGATGCGATCGCCTCCGAACTCGGTCCCTTTGATGCCCATTTTCTCATTCCTGCGTTCTTTGAAGGCGGACGGATCACCCGTGATAGTATCCATTATCTGATGATCGACGGAACCCCAACCCCCGTCCATGAAACCGAATTTGCCAAAGATTCCGTCTTTGGTTACTCCCACTCCTATCTTCCCGATTATGTTGCCCAGAAAACCCAAGGTCAAATTAGCAGCGATCGCGTCCAACGGTTTCTACTCGAAGACATTCGCGAAGGCAGCTTTGATCGCTTGATGACCCTCAGTAATAATCAATGTGGAGTCGTAGACGCAGAACATCAAGTCGATCTAGACTGGTTTGCTGGTGACCTATTGCGAGCCAGTTCCCATAGCAAACGTTTCCTCCTCCGTAGCGCTGCCAGTATTCTTACCTCCCTTGCTCAACTGCCTTCCCAACCCGTCATGGCTGAACACATGAATCAATATGTGCGCGAAGGCAAACCAGGCATAATTTTAGTCGGTTCCCATGTGCAAAAAACCACAGAACAACTCTCCCAACTGCTGGAAGAGCCAGAAATTAGCGGTATAGAAGTCGATGTGAGCCATTTACTCAAAAATGACCCAAACAGTCAAGAAGACCTCATAGAAAGCATTTCAAGCCAAGTTCAAGACATCCACAGCCAAGGCACAACCCCCGTTATCTACACCTCCCGCCAAGAACTCACTTTTCCCACCATTCAAGCGCGGCTCGACTTTGGCAAACAGGTATCCCACGTCCTAATGAGTGTAGTTCAGAACTTACCGGAAGACATCGGCTATTTAATTAGTAAAGGCGGAATTACCTCGAACGATGTCCTCAGTCACGGGTTAGCTCTGCGATCGGCTCGTCTGCTTGGCCAAATTCTAGCCGGATGTTCCCTCGTGCGTACTCCCATCGATCATCTCCGATTCCCCAACTTACCCGTCGTCCTCTTTCCAGGGAATGTTGGCGATCGCCACGGGTTAGCCACCGTCTATCAACGATTAAACCAGCCCTCTGCTCACTGAAGCAACTTAACGGGATCTTAGCCGTACCATTTTATGAAATTATGGTTAAAAGAGTTTTGCTGCTCCCCCACCCTAAGCCATCCGTTCTTAGTTGCGGAGCAGCACGACTCCGTTGGAGGAAAACACATTTGGTCAACGCTAACAACTCAACTATGAAATACCGCGCTTTTATTTCTGTCATCTTAGCCTTGTGTTTGAGTCTGATTACCGCCTGTAGTGAAGGCCCAGCCGTAGGCAGCGACTACACCTACGATGATATTAAAAACACAGGTTTAGCGAATAACTGTCCCCAATTGGAAGAAACCGCTAGAGGTTCCATTCCCCTAGATTCCAGCAAGACCTACGTCTTAACTGATTTATGCTTGCAACCTAACGACTATTTTGTTAAAGAAGAAGCCACTAGCAAGCGTAAAGAAGCTGAGTTTGTACCCGGTAAAGTACTTACCCGTAAAACGTCCAGCCTTACTCAAGTTTATGGAGACCTGACCTTTAATTCAGATAAAGCTCTGACTTTTGCTGAAAAAGGTGGAATTGATTTCCAAATTGTTACCGTACTCCTACCTGGAGGTGAAGAAGTTCCCTTCTTCTTTACTATCAAAAATCTCTTGGCTCAAAGTCAACCGAGTGCAGATAGCATCAATACCTCAACTGATTTTGAAGGTAAATTCCGAGTTCCTTCCTATCGGGGAGCCACCTTCCTCGATCCAAAAGCCAGAGGGGTAGCGACCGGTTATGATAATGCCGTTGCCTTACCCTCTAGCGCAGATGCTGACGATTTGACCCTGGCTAATGTGAAACGGGTTCAAGTAGGTGAAGGAGAGATTTCTTTACAAGTCACGAAAGTTGACCCCAGCACTGGAGAATTTGGTGGAATTTTTGTCAGTGTCCAACCTTCGGATACTGATTTAGGGGCCAAAGAGCCTGTAGATGTGAAAATCAAAGGTATCTTCTACGGTCGTGTAGAAGAAGATTTAAGCTAATTTCATCAGACTTTGATTGAAGTAGGGACGAAGAGTGTTCGTCCCTATTTTTTGCCAATGCTTCATGCTAGAGAATAGGGAATAGATTTTAGAGGATTAGCCAACCGAGAATTTCTGAGACACTCAACTGTAGATCAATCCCTTCTAAAATAGGCAGTTGTGCGTCAGTCGTAAATCAATCAATGCGTTGATGTTCTCCAATGACCCAAGTACTTTCTTCTGCGGGATTAATTAGCCATCCCAGATTGGTGCCTGCTTGTGAACAATGCAATAATTTATCTAAGGCCTGAGAGTGATTTTGGTTAGGCGATAAAATTTCAATAGCCCAATCGGGATGAAGGTCAAAACGATTGGCAATTTTTCCGCTATCAGTTCGGGGAATTCTTTCCCAGCGAAAGACAGCAATATCGGGAACCATAGAACGTCCCCCAAAGGTACAGCGCAGTTCGGGAAACGCACAAGCAACCTTAGCCGTTTCTGCCACTGTATTAATCGCTAAACAGAGCCTGTATTGTAAGCGACTATATTCACCTTGGGGCATCGGTTTTTCCTGAATGGTTCCGTTGAGATATTCTAGAGCTGGTTTGGTTTCTGGACGCTCCAGAAATTTCTCTAAGCTTAGGGATGGAGTTAGGGCTTGAATCATCTGGATTAGGGGATTGATGGGATTTTATTCTAGCAAGTTAGAACTAGCTCATGGCGATCGCCAATTCTCTAAGAGTCCTAGAATTAAGTTAAGACAAGAAAAAAGTTTTCCCAGAGTGACACAACAGGGATAAGTATCCTTATCCCTGCTATATGACCTAAAAACAAGAAACCACCGAAAGATCCGTCGGTGGTTCAGAAGGAGAGTCATAACCCTTAAATCCAAGGGTTCTAAAGCTGATTAAAGCTATAGAATCAAGGCCGATCTATTTTGCACCTACTAATTCCGGTTCTTTTTCCCAATTAACCCAATCTTGGGCTTTTAGGAACGTGGTATAAAGCTCTTCTTCTCGGCTGCCTGCTTCTGGACTATAGCAATATTCCCAACGTACCAGGGGAGGTAAGGACATCAGAATAGATTCAGTACGGCCATTCGTTTGTAAGCCAAAAATAGTTCCTCGGTCATAGACAAGGTTAAATTCTACATAGCGTCCACGGCGATAAAGTTGGAAGTTGCGCTCGTGTTCTCCGGCTTCTATATCTTGTCTGCGCTCAATAATGGGAAGATAGGCATCAAGGAAGGAGTTGCCACAACTTTGAACAAAGGCAAAGATCTCTTCCCAAGTATGAGAAGTGTCGCCAACTTTTTGACTATATTGTGCGGCTTCTCCTTCAGGTTTGGGGCCTCGATAGAGTTGCCCCCGACCATCTTGGTAATCAAAGAAAATTCCACCAATACCTCTAGCTTCTTGGCGATGCTTGAGGTAGAAATATTCATCACACCAGCGTTTGAAGGCAGGATAATATTCTGGATCGTGTTTATCGCAAGCATCCTTAATAGTTTGATGGAAGTGAATCGCATCTTCAGTAAACGGATAGTAGGGAGTTAAATCAACACCACCGCCAAACCACCAAACCGGGCCGGCTTCAAAGTAGCGATAATTCAGGTGAACGGTAGGAACATAAGGGTTACGGGGGTGCAACACCATTGATGTTCCGGTAGCAAAGAAGGGATGACCTGCTGCTTCAGGACGTTGGGTAAGGATAGAAGAGGGTAGTCCTTCTCCCCAAACTTCGGAAAAGTTCACTCCACCTTGTTCAAAAACTCGACCGTCTCGGATCACTCTGGAACGACCGCCACCTCCTTCGGCCCTTTCCCACTGGTCTTGTTTAAATTTAGCTTGACCATCAATCTTTTCTAGTCCTTGACAGATGTTCTCTTGTAAACCCATCACCCAGGTTTTAAACCGTTCGCGAGAATCTTTAGGAGGGAGGTTGGAGGTTTCAGAATGACTCATAGTAACTTCGTAATAACGTTGTAGACTCTGTTGGTTTTGTTTGGAATTTCAACTCTAATCACTCTATAGCGATTAAACTCAAATTGATGATTTTTTTTCAAAACTTAATACTGTAAGGAGTACAGGCGATCGCTACACCCCTCGACTCCTTTTGCTGTAACCAAGGGAAAAAGCACCCTGAACATCTGCCTCAAACTCTCTCCTACAGTTAGCTTTGTCCCCAGATCCTCTCAGCGATCGATCAATCCCAATCTAGATCAACAAGCGTTCTCTTTATGGACTTTTGCATACAACAAAGAAGAACCGTAAAGCAATGTAAATATTTTATGAGAATTGACGATCAATTCTTATCTTCGTTATAAACTGATGTATCGATAAACTGATTTTGCACCTGATTATGGTTAAGACGCTCTCACAACCGACGATAGAAGAACTCAAGCCAGGGGTAAAAGCTCCAGTCAAGGAAACCCTGCTGACCCCTCGGTTTTATACGACTGATTTTGAGGCCATCGCCTCGATGGATATTTCTAGCCAAGAAGCTGAACTTCGGGCTATGGTGGCTGAAATGAAAGCGGACTATAACCGCCATCACTTTGTCCGGGATGAGAGCTTTGACCAGTCTTGGGAACATCTTGATGAAAAAACCCGCGCTACATTTGTAGACTTCTTAGAGCGCTCCTGCACTTCTGAATTCTCCGGCTTTTTGCTCTTTAAGGAACTCTCCCGTAAGCTCAAAGACACTAAGCCCCTATTATCAGAAATCTTTAATTTAATGGCGCGGGATGAAGCCCGTCATGCTGGATTTCTGAATAAGGCCATGAGTGATTTTAAGATCTCTCTGGATTTGGGTTATCTGACGAAAAACCGCACTTATACATTTTTTAAGCCAGAGTGGATTATCTATGCGGTCTATCTGTCGGAAAAAATTGGCTATTGGCGCTACATCACCGTTTACCGTCATTTAGAGAAACACCCAGAATATCAGTTTTATCCGCTCTTCCGGTTCTTTGAAAGCTGGTGTCAGGATGAAAACCGCCATGGGGATATTTTCACAGCCCTATTGCGATCGCAGCGCCATATGTGGGATAGCTGGACAGGACGACTCTGGGCCCGCTTTTTCCTGCTCACCGTCTTTGTTACTCATTCTCTCACTGTAGATGAGCGTACTGACTTTTATGAAATGATTGGTTTAGATGCTAGAAAGTATGACCAAACTGTAGTTTGCAATACCAATGTTACAGCGGGTCGGGCTTTCCCAGTCATGTTAAATGTGGATCATCCAGAATTTTTCCCACGGGTTTATCGCTGTTCAGAGCGCAACATGGAGCTGGCAGCAATTGATAAGAGCAATGCCCCTAAAATTGTCAAATTCTTCCGTAAACTCCCCTTAATGGCTGGAATTGGCTGGGATATGCTGCGTCTATATCTGATTAAACCCATTGATGCAGAAGCTATCCGGGATACCGTGTGTTAAGCCAGAAACCGGGTTTCTATCAATATCTTTGACACTCAGCCAAGATTGAAAAAAGAAACCTGTCCTATCTTGTTTTTCTCTAGAGAAGAACAAGATAATTCTTTAAGGATAGGAGTAACAAGGTATTAACACCACAAGTCTCAAAGGTCGCTATAGCGACTTTTTTTAGCAAGATCTTACTGAAAACATCAACCAAAAGCTCATGATCGCATGACGATACCCTTTGACATCGTTCCTTACGCGTTTTCATTGGTGGAGCGAAATCATGGCTATACCTTGATTAATTAGCCCACTTGATATCCCCCCTTGAGATATCGTATTAATACAACAAAAGGTCTTTCTGATATCTTAGAAAGACCTTTTGTAAAAAATGGACCTGGCACCGAGCTATTTTGCCCAAGGGTGACCCCCAAAGTATCGTCGCCGCTGCTGTGTTTCACTGCCG